>CALCZU010000118.1 GCA_937903155.1 uncultured Bdellovibrionales bacterium | reverse complement strand
CGAAGGCGGACGTACCGTTGGCGCTGGGGTCGTAACGGAAATTGTGGAGTAAGTTGTGCAAAGCCAGAAGATTAGAATTCGTTTAAAAGCTTTTGATTTTAAGCTTTTAGATCAGTCTGTAGGCGAAATTGTGGAAACAGCCAAGCGTACAGGTGCCAGGATTGCAGGGCCGATCCCTCTTCCTACTAAAATTAACCGTTATACGGTTCTCCGATCTCCTCATGTGGATAAGAAGTCACGAGAGCAGTTTGAGATCAGAACTCACAAGCGTTTAATTGATATCCTAGAACCCACTCAGCATACGATCGACTCGTTGATGAAACTCGATTTGTCTGCGGGTATTGATGTAACGATTACGTTGTAAGGAAGTACTCATGCCTTCGTTGCCCCTATATGATTTGAACAAAAAGAAGATCGGTAGCATCGAGCTAAACGACACTGTCTTTGCTGGTGAAATTAAACCTCACCTTCTGAATGATGCCGTCCGAGCAAAAATTGCACGGAAGTACGAATATAAAACTGCGAACGCGCTAATCCGTACAGAAGTTCACGGCACCAAGAAGAAAGCTTATAAGCAAAAAGGAACAGGACAAGCTCGTCACGGTGCTATCACTGCTCCAATTTTCGTGGGCGGAGGAAAAGCTTTTGGTCCTCGTCCTCACCGCAGAACTTTCAAACTGAATAAAAAAGTTAGAAAAGCAGCTCTTATCAGTGCTCTTTCCCTCAATCAAAAGTCTGACAAGTTATTTATTGTTGATAAATTGGAACTTGAAAAAGCGAGCGCTAAAACAATTGCTGCTTACTTGAAAGCGTTCGGAATTACATCGGCATTGTTTGTGAACTCTGGCGATACTGACGCTGAAAAAACTTTCAATTCGAGCACTCGAAACATAAACAAGGTAAAACATTTACGTCCTGAAGGCGTAAACGTTTTCGATATTTTAAAATTCAAAAATATCCTTGTCAGTCAGAAAGCGGCTCAGAAGTTAACGGAGCGTTTGACACATGCATAACATTATTAAAAAGCCATTAGTAACTGAGAAGAATACTCTTCATGGACAAATGTTGAATGAGTATGCTTTCGAAGTAGTTCTAAGCGCTAACAAAACTGAAATTAAAAACGCCGTAGAAAAGCTCTTTGGAGTAACTGTGGTGAGCGTGAATACTTTAATCGCGCGAAAAGAATCCAAGAAATTAGGTCGCGTTCCAGGCAATAGAAAGCTCTGGAAAAAAGCTATCATCAAACTTAAGGAGGGCGACAAGTTTGATTTTGTCGCTAGTTGATTATGCCGATTAAGTCTTTCAACCCTACAACTCCTTCTCGTAGATATGCTACGCAGATGGATTTTTCCGACCTTTCTAAAGAAAAGCCGGTAAAAAGTTTAACTGAATCTAAGAACAGCGTTGCTGGACGCAATAATAACGGACGCATCACCTCTCGTTTTCGAGGGGGTGGTCACAAAAGACGTTACCGAATTATTGATTTCCGCAGAGATAAACGCGATATCGTCGGTAAAGTGGCTGGGATCGAATACGATCCAAATCGGACCTGCCGAATTGCTCTGATCAATTACGCCGATGGCGAAAAACGATACATCATTGCTGCAGTTGGAATGAAAGCGGGCGATTCCGTTATTGCTTCCGATAAAGCAGATATTCAAATTGGAAATTGCCTTCCATTGAAAAACATTCCCCCAGGTTCAAATGTTCACAATATTGAACTCAAACCGGGAGCTGGCGGTAAAATGGTGAGAAGTGCTGGTGGCATGGCTCAACTCGTCGGCTTTGAAGGCGGATATGCGCAAATCAAAATGCCATCCGGTGAACTTCGAATTGTTTCTCAAGACTGCTGGGCTACCCTTGGTCAGGTAGGAAACCTAGAACATGAAAATATTGTTTGGGGTAAAGCGGGTCGTATGCGTTGGTTAGGTTTCAGACCTCATAATCGCGGCGTCTCTATGAACCCAGTTGATCATCCATTAGGCGGTGGTGAAGGCAAGAGCTCCGGAGGAAGACATCCAGTTTCTCCTTGGGGACAAAAAGCCAAAGGATTCAAAACCCGCAAAAACAAGCGTACGAATCGCTTTATCGTTCGTAGGAGAAAATAGGCTATGTCGCGTTCTATTAAAAAAGGACCTTTTATTGATCCTCACCTGCTCAAGAAAGCTGAAAAAGCTGTGAACTCGGGTGATAAAAAAGTGATTAAAACTTGGTCCAGAAGATCCACAGTTTTGCCTGAGTTCATCGGACTCACGTTAGCAGTGCATAATGGTCATAAGTTTCACTCAGTATTTGTGTCTGAAAATATGGTTGGACATAAACTCGGTGAATTTGCCCCAACTCGTACGTTTCACGCACATTCAGGGGATAGAAAGACGAAAGAGGAATAGAGCTTTATGGAAGTTAGTGCAACTTTAAGATACGCCCATATCACCCCACGAAAAATGAAACTCGTTGGAGATTTGGCTAAAGGTTTACCGGTTGAGAGCGCAGCTTATCAATTGGATTTCAGTCCTAAAAGAGGTGCAAAGCTTCTTTCTGTCCTTCTTCATTCTGCAGTCGCAAATGCAAAAGAAAAAGGCGGAATTGATGTCGACAACCTCTACGTCAAGAATGTTTTTGTAAACACAGGCCCTATCATGAAACGCTTTCTTCCACGCGCAATGGGCAGAGCGACAAAAATTTTGAAGAAAATGAGCCACGTAACAATTGTTTTAGACGAGAAAAGATAATGGGACAGAAAACACATCCGATTGGTTTTAGATTAGGCGTTAATAAAACTTGGACTTCTCGTTGGTATAGCAACAAGGATTATGCAACTTTCTTGCATGAAGATCTTAAGATCCGAAAATTCTTGAAAGATAAATTGAAACACGCAGGTGTTTCCCGGATTGAAATCGAACGAGTCGCCGGAAAAATTAAAATCAATATCCACACCGCTCGCCCTGGAATTGTTATTGGGAAAAAAGGCGCCGGAATTGATCAAATCCGAGCCGAGGCCCAAAAGCTTTCCAAATCTGAACTTTTCATCAATATTTTGGAAGTCAGAAAAGCGGAAGCCGATGCTCAATTGATTTCTGAAGGAATCGCTGACCAGCTCGAAAAACGCGTGGCTTTTAGAAGAGCCATGAAAAAGGCAATGAGTCAGGCATTTAAATTTGGCGTTCAAGGAATCAAAGTTCAGTGTTCAGGTCGTTTGGCCGGCGCTGAAATTGCTCGAGTCGAACGTTATGCGGAAGGAAGTGTTCCTTTGCACACGTTGCGAGCTGATATCGATTATGGAACAGCGGAAGCTGCTACCACGTACGGTCAGATCGGCGTGAAAGTTTGGGTTTACAAAGGTGAAGTGCTCCGTAGGTCACAACCTATCCAGTCGAGAGATTCTGCTCCGACTGAAGCTAAAACGAGTGAAGGTTAATCATGCTCAGTCCTAAAAGAGTTAAATATAGAAGAGTTCAAAAAGGCCGGATGCGCGGTAAAGCTTATCGCGGTTCGACCTTAAACTTCGGAGAATATGGTCTGCAGACAGTTGAATGCGGCCGTGTAACAGCTCGACAAATTGAAGCTTGCCGTGTCGCAATTGCACGTCATGCTAAAAAAGTCGGTAAGATGTTTATTCGGATATTCCCTGACAAACCAGTTACCAGAAAACCTGCCGAAACTCGAATGGGCGGAGGAAAAGGATCTCCGGAATACTGGGTAGCCGTTGTAAAACCAGGAAGAATTCTTTTTGAAATGGAAGGCGTCGATCGCGAGACTGCGACGAAAGCTCTGACTTTAGCGAGTCATAAGCTACCCGTGAATACGAGAATTATTCAACGAGGCGAGACGTTATAATTATGGAAATCAAAGAACTAAGATCATTATCTGCTGAAGATTTAACAGGCAAAGTGAAACAATGGAAAGATGATCTCTTTCGTGCCCGTTTCAAGGCTTTTAGCAGTGAATCTAAAGACACTAGCGTTTTTAAGAAGCTGAAAAAGGACGTTGCGCGCGCCTATACAGTTTTAACTGAGAAAAAACATGGAGTTGTGGTACAAGCCAAGGCCTCAAATCCTGTTGCAAAACAAGCTGCGCCGGCCGCGGATAAACCTGCCGAGCCAAAGGCTAAAAAAGCGACTGCCAAAGTCACTAAGCCTGCTGCTAAGAAGAAGAGTAAGGAGTAAGCTAGAATGACAGCTGAAGTAAAAGTAGATTCAAGAAGGCACCAAACGATTCGTGGCGTTGTCGTCTCCGATAAAATGTCAAAAACACGTGTGATTGAAATTAAGCACACGAAACCTCATGGCCTTTACCACAAAAACCTTATTCGTAAGACACGGGTTTTTATTCATGATGAAAAGAATGAATCGAAAGTGGGGGACACAGTCCTTGCGACCTCTTGTCGTCCTCTTTCCAGACACAAAAGTTTCGAATTATCACAAGTAGTTGAGAGACAGGGTGTGGCACAATGATTCAATCCGAAACATATTTGAACGTAGCGGACAACTCAGGAGCACGTCAGGTAATGTGCTTTAAAGTTCTCGGCGGAAGTCGCAGACGTTATGCTACGGTTGGAGACGTCATTGTCGTTACTATCAAAGATGCTCTTCCTACTTCTAAAGTAAAAAAAGGCACTGTTTCAAAAGCAGTGGTTGTTCGTACTAAACGTGAAATTAGAAGAACCGACGGTTCTTATATCCGTTTTGATGACAATGCCGCTGTTCTTTTGAACACCAACCTTGAACCCATCGGAACTCGTATCTTTGGTCCTGTGGCACGTGAAGTTCGCGTTCCCTCCAAAGACGGTTACATGAAAATTATTTCGCTCGCACCGGAGGTATTATGACGGCGCGCACAGTATTTCACGTTAAGAAGAAAGACCTTGTCCAAATCCAAACTGGAAGAGACAAAGGCAAAACAGGCAAGATTCTTCGCGTAAACAATAAAAAAGGCCGTGTTTTCATCGAAAAGTTGAACATGGTAAAAAGACACACGAAACCTAACGGACAGAAGCCGGGTGGAATCATCGAAAAGGAAGCTCCAATAGATGCTTCCAATGTTCTTCTTTATTGCGATAAATGCTCTAAGGGCGTTCGCACGAAGTTTCTTGCTTTAGACGGTGGTAAAAAAGCACGCGCTTGCCGTAAATGTAACACCCAATTGGATAAGTAGTAGGATATGAAGCCCAGACTCATTGAACATTATCAGAAAAAAGTAGTTCCGGAACTGATGAAGGAATTTAACTATAAAAATCCTATGCAGGTTCCCAAGCTAAAAAAAATCGTAGTCAGCATGTGCGTTAAAGAAGCGACCTCTGACAACAAAGTGATGGACCGCGCGATTGAAGAAATCAGTTTAATCACAGGCCAAAAACCTAAGCTTACTCGTTCAAAAAAAGCGATTGCAGCTTTTAAGTTAAGGGCGGGCTTACCGATCGGAGCCGTGGCGACCTTAAGAGGCTCGATGATGTATGAGTTCTTGGATCGCTTTACCAATATCGCACTCCCTCGAGTACGCGATTTTCGTGGTCTTTCGCCAACAGGTTTTGACGGATCCGGAAATTATTCCGCTGGAATCAAAGAACAAATCATTTTCCCCGAAATTAACTATGAAAAAATAGATAAAACTCGCGGAATGAATGTAATTTTTGTAACTTCAGCAAACACTGATAAAGAAGGCTACACATTGCTCGAACGCATGGGTGTTCCTTTCAGAAAGAACTAGAGGATATCGATGGCTAAACTATCCATGAGAGTAAAGGCGAATAAAGCGCCCAAATTCAGCACCCGACAGAAAAATCGCTGTCCGCGCTGCGGTCGTCCAAGAGCTTTCCTTAGAAAGTTCAGACTTTGTCGTCTTTGTTTTAGAAAATTAGCTTTGGAAGGAATGATTCCTGGCGTGATTAAGGCAAGTTGGTAAATTATGCATACAGATCCCATTTCAGACATGTTGACCCAGATTCGCAATGCTTCAAAGGCAAAATTGCGTAAAGTGGACCTACCACCCAGTCAGGTTAAGCTTGCTATTTTAGACACCTTTAAAAAATCGGGTTTCATCAAAAACTATAAACTTTACCGTCTCTCACCTACTGATAAAAAAGGGGTGTTACGCATTTATTTAAAATATGTCGGAAAGAATCAATCCATCATTCATGGAATCAAACGGGTTAGCAAACCTTCCCGTCGGGTTTATGCAAGAGCGGATAAACTTCCAACAGTTTTGGCAGGTATGGGGATGGCAGTCATTTCCACATCTAAAGGCGTGCTCTCGGATCAGTTGGCGAGAGAGCATAAAATCGGCGGCGAAGTTCTTTGCACTATTTGGTAGGTTGATTATGTCTAGAGTCGGAAAAAAACCAGTTAAAATTCCTCAGGGAGTCAAAATTAACTTCAAGGCTCCAGTTCTTGAAGTAAGCGGTAAAGGTGGAACTCTTAAAAAGAATCTTCCTCCAATGATTACCGTCGATATTAAAGGTGACGAACTCACTGTCGTAAATACTTCAAAAGAGGTTTCCGCGAAAGCACTTCACGGTTTGAGCAGAACTCTTTTGAACAATATGATTGTCGGAGTCGTTACCGGTTATCAAAAAGATTTAGAATTACAGGGAGTCGGTTATCGAGCGCAGGTTCAAGGAAGCCAGCTCAATATGACTTTAGGTTTTTCGCACCCAGTTGAATTTCCTTTACCAAAAGGAATCACCGCAACGGTCGAAGCAAATACGAAAATCAGCCTGAAAGGCGCTGACAAAGAATTGCTCGGATTGACTGCTGCAAAATTACGCAAAGTACGGCCACCAGAACCTTATAAAGGAAAAGGGATTCGCTACGCAGGCGAAGTCATTCAGCTTAAACAAGGTAAGACCGCTGGAGCTGGAGGAAAATAAATTATGTCATTTAAACTTAAGAAAAATACTAATCCCCGACAGATTACAAGAGCTCACCGCAAAACTCGTATTCGTCGACGTGCAGTTGCTCAAAAAGGTAAAGTCGCAAGACTTGTTGTTTTTAGAAGCAATAAATTCATCTACGCTCAACTTGTGGATGATCTAAAGGGTTTGACTCTCTGCCAGGCAAACACTCAAGAAGCCGGCTTTAAAGCTTTAAAATCCAAAAAGAATACTGAGGCTGCAAAAGCTTTAGGAAAACTGGTTGGACAACGAGCTCAAGAAAAGCAGATTGCAAAAATACTTTTTGATAGAAACGGCTATGATTATCACGGTCGAGTTAAAGCTTTAGCTGACGGCGCAAGAGAGGCAGGGTTAACCTTCTAGTATGAGTTTACCTAAACGAGTGAATGCAAACGAATTAGAATTAAACGAACGCATTGTTTACATCAATCGCGTTGCTAAAGTGGTTAAAGGCGGTAGACGCTTTAGTTTTAGCGTGATCGTCGTAGTCGGCGATGGAAAAGGGTATGTCGGAGTAGGCTTAGGAAAAGCAAGAGAAGTACCTGAAGCTATTCGTAAAGCTGGAGAATCCGCTAAAAAGAATCTCGTGAAACTCCCTCTTCTCAAGGGAAGTTTCCCTCACGAAGTGATAGGCAAGTTTGGTGCTGCGTCTGTACTTTTGATGCCTGCATCCGATGGAACAGGAATTATCGCAGGTGGAGCGTGCCGTGCCGTACTCGAAATGGCTGGAGTGAGAAACGCACTAACTAAGAGTTTTGGAACCAGTAATCCACATAACTTGGTGAGAGCGACGTTAAATGGCTTACGCGCAATGAGAAATCCGGAAGATGTTTTCCGTGAAAGAAATGCCGAAGAACACGTAGCATAAGAGAAAAATATGAGCGGTAAGAAAATACAAATTCAATTGATCAGAAGCACAATCGGGACTCAACCTTGGATGAGAGTTATCGTCCAAACTTTAGGTCTTCGCAAAATGCACCAGAAAAAAATTGTCACTGACCATGGCTCTATCCGAGGCATGGTGAAAAAGGTCCCTCACTTAGTCAGTCTGACAGAGGTGAAGGAGTAGTATCATGGCACAACCAGAAGTTTTAGAAATTGGTCTAGGAAAACTCATAGCCCCCGAAGGCTCGCGCAAAGAACGCGTTCGAGTGGGTAGAGGAATCGGTTCCGGTCTTGGAAAGACAGCCGGACGCGGTGGTAAAGGACAAACTGCAAGAGCAGGTAAAGGACGTCCTAAGGGATTTGAAGGCGGTCAAATGCCTTTGTACCGTAGAAGTCCCAAATTCGGTTTTAAAAACCCAACCCGACGTGTTTTCGATGTCGTCAATTTAGATGCAATCGAAGGCAACTTCGAAAACGGAGCTACCGTCGACATGGAAGCTTTACAGGCTAAAGGTTTGACGCGAACTAGCGCAGTTTTACTGAAAATCTTAGGGGATGGAGCTTTGACTAAAAAGCTTACTGTGAAAGCCCACAAATTTTCCAAAACTGCAGTACAAAAAATCAACCAAGCGGGCGGTCAGGTAGAAGAAGTTAGAATTCCTGGAGACAAGCAACCCGAAGCAAAATAGACTAAACACCACTCTCACAAAAGGAGAACACCTTGGCAGCAGTAGAAGGCCTCACCAAGATCCCGGAACTTCGTAGAAGAATTTTATTCACCATCAGCCTTCTGGCGGTTTACCGCGTCGGCTGTCATATTCCAGTTCCCGGAATTAACACTGAAACTCTTTCTCGATTTTTCGAGACGAATCAGAATACTCTTTTCGGAATGTTGAATATGTTTTCTGGAAGGGCCTTGGAAAACGCTTCGATCTTCGCGCTGGGGATTATGCCCTACATCAGTTCGTCGATTATCTCCCAACTTTTGACGGTGGTCTGGCCTTATTTAAACCAGCTCTCCAAAGAAGGAGAAATGGGACGCCGAAAAATTAATCAGTACACCCGATATTTTACAGTGGTACTGGCGATGTTCCAAGGTTTCGGAATCGCAACTGCACTCATGAGCGCTGAGAATGCCAACTACGTAATCATTCCTGGCGTCCAGTTTAAAGTTCTGAGTATGATCACATTGGCAGCGGGGACCGCTTTCATTATGTGGTTAGGTGAACAGATTACAGATCGTGGAATTGGAAATGGCGTCTCTTTAGTCATCTTTTCGGGAATCGCTGCGGGGATTCCAGTATCCGCTAATCAGACATTGCAACTTGTGAAAGACGGGCAATTAGCTCCAGTCACTCTCATTATGATTGTTGCTGGTATGATTGCAGTCATTGGAATCATTATCTTTTTGGAACAAGGTCAACGTCGCATTCCAATTCAGTATGCGAAACGCCAGGTGGGAAGAAGACTTTACGGTGGCCAATCGACGCATCTTCCGCTCAAGATTAATACGAGCGGTGTCATTCCTCCAATCTTCGCCTCGTCATTGCTGATGGCACCTTTAACAGTCGTGACCTTCTTACCGGCGAATCCAGTCTCCGAGTTTATTCGAGATGCGATTCAACGTGGAAGCCTTCTATATTATGTTGCCTATGTCAGCTTGATCGTTTTCTTCTGCTTTTTCTACACAGCCGTTGTTTTTAACCCCGAAGATGTCGCAGAAAACCTGAAGAAAAATGGTGGCTATGTTCCAGGGATTCGTCCGGGAAAAAATACAAGCGATTATTTAGATCGAGTTCTTTCAAGACTCACTTTTGGAGGCGCTCTCTATCTCGCTTTAATCTGTTTACTCCCCGATTTACTCATCAATAAATTCAAAGTTTCTTTCTTCTTCGGGGGAACGACTCTTTTAATTTTAGTCGGTGTAGCACTCGATACGGTCGCTCAGATCCAAACTTTTCTTCTGACTCGTGATTACGAAGGCTTTATGAAAAACGCGAAGCTTCGAGGAAGACGAGGATAGTTGTTGTGAAGATTACTGTTTTTTTAGGCGCACCAGGTTCGGGCAAAGGGACTCAAGCAAAACGTTTGGCGGAAGCCACGGGTTGTAAACATTTTTCAACAGGTGACATGCTCCGCGCAGCACTTGCCGCCCAATCGCCTGTCGGCTTAAAAGCAAAACAGTACATGGACAAGGGAGAACTTGTTCCCGACGTTGTCATGATTGAGTTAATTGAAGACTCACTCGCACAGTTGGGCGGCAATGCGACGATTTTATTGGATGGTTTCCCAAGAACGCTTCCTCAAGCAAAAGCATTAGATTCCAATCCAAGAACTCAAGTTTCACGCGCGATTTATTTTAAAATCCCCGAAGAAGTTTTAGTCGCCCGATTGACCGGAAGAAGATCCTGTCCGAAATGTGGCGAATCTTATCACACTCAATTTATTCCGCCGAAGCAGAATGGCGTTTGTGATAAATGCTCAACCACTCTCACGCAGCGTGCTGACGACAAAGAAGAAGTTGTTCGCAAACGACTACAAGTTTTTTCCTCATCTAATACCGCACTGCTTGATTACTACAAATCTAAAGATAACTTGAGAGAAATTAACGCAGATCACGATGTTGCCTTAGTTCAAACCGATCTCATCAAAATGTTGTAATTCTCATGGTTCAAATTAAATCAAAAAGAGAAATTGATCTGATGAGACAAGCCGGCAAACTTGTCGCAAAAGTTTTAATGCAGTTAACTGAAAAAGCAAAACCTGGAGTGACTCTCGAAGAGCTCGATCGTCTTGCAGAAGAACTTACACTTTCCTACGGTGCAAAACCTGCCTTCAAAGGATATATCGGGTACAAACATACGTTGTGTACTTCCGTGAATGAACAAGTTGTGCACGGCATTCCGTCGAAAAGAGAATTAAAAGACGGCGACATTATAGGACTTGATTTTGGACTTGTTTATAATGGATTTTACGGCGACAGCGCCGTGACAGTTTCCGTCGGAGAAAATATTTCTGACAGGGCGATGAAGTTAATGCAAGTGACGAAAGATTCACTGTATGCAGCAATCGATGCTTCTCGCGCCGGAAACACTTTAAAAGATATCGCAAAAGCGATTGAGGCAACAGTCACTCCTCACGGCTATGGAATCGTCCGCGAATTTGTTGGACATGGAATTGGAATGAAGCTTCATGAAGATCCTCAGATTCCAAATTACGAGGCGGGCGCAAGTGGTTTTAAATTGAAACCAGGGATGACGATCGCGATCGAACCGATGATTAACGAGGGAACTCATCAAGTAAAAGTTCTTTCAGATAAGTGGACCGCGGTCACTGCTGACTCAAAACTTTCTGCACACTATGAACATACGCTTTGTATTACCGATGGAGAGCCTGAAATCCTAACTTCTTGGGATGATGCTTTTCAGAATACATTTCAATCACTGACCTCATTCAGCGATTGGAAGAAAGGGGCGTATGGCGAAAGAGGACTTAATCCAAGTGGAGGGAACGGTCGTTGAACCGCTACCCAATGCGATGTTTAAGGTAGAGTTGCCGAATGGAAAAACGATATTAGCGCATATTTCCGGTAAGATGCGTGTGAATTATATCAAGATTTTGCCAGGGGATAAGGTTACGGTGGAGGTCTCTCCATACGACCTAAGCCGTGGGAGAATCACATACCGGGCTAAATAGGGCAGAAAGTGTAACTCTTTTGCAAACGTTTAAGCAATAGAATTGACAACTTAATGTCAAATAGCCTAAATAAAGGCTTTATTAAAAGGGACAGACGTGAAAGTACGCGCATCAGTAAAAAAGATTTGTAATAAATGTCGAATATTTAGACGCGGAGGCGTGGTTCGTGTTAACTGCGCTGACCCCCGTCATAAGCAAAGGCAGGGATAAGAAGTGGCTCGTATTGCAGGGGTAGATTTACCCAGAAACAAAAGAATCGAAATCGCGTTAACCTACGTTTACGGAATTGGAAAAGCGAAATCGCAAAGTATTCTCAAAGCGGTCAACGTTGACCCGAATAAAAAATCGGATCAAGTGGGTGATGACGAAGTTCAAAAAATTCGTGACTATCTTGAAAAATCAGGAACTCTCGTCGAAGGCGAACTTCGTCGACAATTCGGAATGAGTATTAAACGTCTCATGGATCTTCAGACGTATCGCGGTCTTCGACACCGCAAAGGTTTACCTGTCCGTGGACAAAGAACACACACCAATTCGCGCACACGAAAAGGTCCACGTAAAACAGTTGCCGTCCGCAAACAACTTAAAGTGATGAAGTAAGCAGGAGTATCAGTGACTACACAAGCGCCTGAAAAACAGGCTGAACAAAAAGAGCCAAAAGAAGTTAAAGAACCAAAAGAAGCTAAAGAAGCTGGCAAAGAAAAAGAAGTCGTCAAAAAGAAAAAAGGACGACGAGATATTCCAGTGGGAAATGCCTACATTCAAAGCTCGTTCAACAACACGATCATTACAATTACAGATCCTGCCGGAAATGTTGTTTGCTGGTCTTCTTCTGGACGCAAAGGTTTTAAAGGCGCAAGAAAAAGCACTCCATTCGCAGCTCAGATTGCAGCAGAAGATGCCGCAAAACAGGCTGTTGACCTCGGAGTTCGCTCCTTGTCGGTCTATGTGAATGGACCCGGGGCCGGCCGTGAAACTGCCTTACGAGGTTTACAAGTTTCCGGAATGAAAGTTTCGTTTATCAGGGACATCACCCCGATTCCACACAACGGATGTCGTCCACCCAAACGTAGACGTATTTAAAGTAGGAGAGTAACTTGGCTAAATTGTCTTCCCCAGTTTGTAAGTTTTGTCGCAGAGAAAACATGAAATTGTTTTTGAAAGGCGACAGATGTTATACCGATAAATGTGCTTTCGAGAGACGTGCGTATCCGCCTGGACAACACGGACAGCGTCGCACCAAACTTTCTGAGTTTGGTCTTCAGCTTCGCGAAAAGCAAAAAGTAAAAAGAATTTACGGAGTTTTAGAAAAACAATTCCGCAGATACTTCAAAGGTGCTGATCGTCAAAAAGGCGTGACAGGGATGAACCTGCTCCGCATTTTGGAATTGCGTTTAGATAACGTTGTTCACCGCATTGGTTTTGCTGACAGCCGTAAAGAAGCACGACAACTCGTTCTTCACGGGCATTTTTTGGTAAACGGTAAATATGTAAACGTTTCGAATACCATCCTTAAAAAAGATGATGTCATATCTGTTCGTGAGAAGAGCCAGAAATCGGTTCCTATTCTCCGTGCTTTAGAAAATGTCAAAAAACGCGAGATACCAGACTGGTTGGAACTGAGTGCCGCTGATTTTAAAGGTAAGGTGAAGTTCGTCCCTGAACGCAACCACGTCACCCTGCCTATCGAAGAAAACTTGGTTGTCGAGCTATACTCGAGATAAGGAGCACTACGATGGATCTTTCCCTGACTCATAAAAACTGGCGTACGTTGATTAAACCTAAAGGTCTTGAAATCGAAAGAGACAGCCTCACAGATACCTATGGTAAATTTGTAGCAAAGCCTCTCGAAAGAGGTTTTGGCGTTACTATTGGAAATGGTTTGCGCAGAATTCTCCTTTCTTCTTTACAAGGCGTCGCTGTGACGAATGTGAAGATCGATGGAGTCTTGCACGAGTTTTCCACCCTTCCCGACGTCGTGGAAGATGTGGCAGATATTCTTCTCAATCTTAAAGAAGTCCGTTTCAAACTTTACGTCGAAGGTCCTAAAACGATCACGATTGAAAAAACGGGTCCTGGAACAGTCACTGCTGCAGATATTCAAGTCGATGACACTGTTGAAGTACTGAACCCAGAACAACATATTTGTACTCTTGGAAAAGAAGGCAAATTCAAAGCTGAACTCCGATTGGAATTCGGTAAAGGATATGTCTCCTCTGAAACTTTCAAGAAAGAAGACCTTGCCGCAGGTGTCATGCTTGTGGATGCTTTCTTCAGTCCTGTCAGAAAAGTCAATTACACGATTTCCCATGCTCGCGTGGGCCAACGTACTGACTATGACAAACTAGAACTTGAAGTTTGGACAGATGGATCGATTCGTCCAGAAGACGCAGTCGCATACAGCTCGAAAATTTTGAAAGACCAGCTTTCGATTTTCATCAACTTTGATGAAAGCTTGGAACCCGAAGTCGTCGAACCTGTGATTGAACAAGAAAAGATCAACGACAATCTCTACAGAACTGTCGACGAACTTGAACTTTCAGTCCGTTCCGCTAACTGCCTGCAAAATGCAGGAATTAAGTATATCGGAGAATTGGTTCAGAAGTCTGAAGGGGAAATGCTGAAAACTAAAAATTTCGGACGTAAATCCCTGAACGAAATCAAAGAAATTCTCACTGAAATGGGCTTAGGATTCGGTCTTAAAATCGAAGGATTTGACCCTGAAACTTATTTCGCCAACAAGAAAAAGAAAGATGGTTCAGACACTCTGAACTAAGACTTTAGGAAGTTTATATATGAGGCATTTACACGCTGGTAGAAAAATGAATTGCGATTCTTCCCATAGAAAAGCAATGCTGCGCTCGATGACGCTAGCTTTAATCGAAAACGAATCCATCAAAACCATTCCAACGCGTGCGAAAGAGTTACGTTGGTGGGCAGATAGAGTCGTCACTCTCGCAAAAAGAGGCGATGTCGCTTCTCGCAGACAGATTGTGAAACTTCTCGGTAGCACTGAGACTCACACTCCAGGTCAAAACCGTGTGAGAATGGCGATTGAAAAAGTTTATTCTGACCTTTGCCCTCGATTTAAAGAGCGTAATGGCGGATACACTCAGATTTTAAGACTCGCTAAAAAACGTGCGGGTGACAACGCAGATCAATGTTTGATGCGCTACATTCCATCGGAAGAAAAGAAAAAATCCGAAGGAACTAAAGAGGCTAAAGCGAAAACAGTGAAAGCAAAAGCTCCTAAAGTCGAAGCTTCTGCAAAAGCTGAAAAAGTCGCCAAAAAGTCTGCTGAACCGCAAGACAAACCAGCGAAAGCTACCAAAAAGAAGGAAAAATAAGCTTGTCTGAGCGAGGGAATACTCTTCTTGGAGTATCCTTAATCCTTCTCTTTTTAGGCAGCCTTATTTTTTATTCGTCAATTTTTAGAGCTCCGAAGTATTCGGAGCTTCTTACTTCTACGCCTGAAAAAGCTCAGACTTTTCCCTTACAAAAGAAGTTTAAGCTCGTTTCGGGCCAAAAGGCTTCGGGCGATTCTGTCTCATTGAGCGAACTTTTTAAGGACCGAGACTACTTGATCGTTAATTTTTGGGCGACATGGTGCCCCCCTTGTCTCGATGAGATTCCTTCTCTCGAGTACTTAGGTAAACAGCTCGAGAGGCCCGAAAATAAGACGCTTCCAAGACTTGTGACTATCTCCGTCGATGAAGATCCGAAAGAAGTCGGCAAACTTTTTAAGACGCTTGATTTTAGTCCTACGTTCACGGTCTTGCACGATGTGGAAGGAGAATTTGCAACCTCATTGGGGACCAGCAAATTCCCGGAAACTTTTCTCATTAATAAATCGGGTGCTGTTGTCAAAAAATGGGTGGGACCTCAGAATTGGCTTTCGGGACAGGTTTTAAAAGCCCTTGTACCCAATTCAGCGCATTAACTCTTTTCAATTTTAACGAATAGAATAGCAGGATATGAAAACTCTTTTTCTTTTGATTCTTCCCTTTCTATTTGCCGCGACCGAAAGCAAGCCTGTCATTAGTGAGTCGGGCAAGAAGCGATTACAGGAGAATCTAGCCACGTTAGAGAAGAATCTGACGGAGGTTCAGACAAATATTGATAACTGCAAAAAGAACGCAGCCATAGTCGCTTCCGAAGCCAAAGATTTAGACGCGCTTGAAAAAGAAAACTTAGATCTACGAGCGAAGTATAAAGCTCAACTGGAAGCGACGCAGACAGAATCCGAAAAAAATGAGAAGGCTCTCAAGGAGCTTGAAGAGTTTCAGAGGAAGATTGCAAAGAATTTGAAAGAAACTCCGGATGCACCTCCGGCTCAACAGCAAGATCTGCTAAAAGCCCAGAAAGACTTATTAGAGCGAGAGCGCTGGAGAAACGAAGCGAAAACCAAGATAGAAAAAATTAATTCTTTGCTAAAATCCGCGAATCAAAATCTCAGTTCAATTCAATCAAGAAAAGGTCCGCTTCAAGAACAACTCGCCCACTGGGCTTCGAAATCAAAAGAGTACGAGAAAATTCGCACCGATTTATCGTCGAAAAAAACTCAGACTCAGAAGCTACTAAAAAGTAGCCCCTCCTCGACTCCCGCGGCTAAACCTTAAAGCTTATCGGTAGTACGGATAAGGCTGAGGTTGCGGCTGACCGTATGGGTACGGATAAGGTTGTGGATATTGTTGTTGTGGGTACTGCTGCTGAGGATAATATTGTTGTTGCTGCTGCGGATAAGGATACTGCTGTGTTTGTGGATTTTGGTAATAACCATTCACACAATTCGGCGTTCCGACCTGACAAGCTTGAGGCGCTTGGTAATATCCATTCACGCAGTTAGGTGTACCCACCTGACAAGGTTGACCTTGTTGATATTGCTGTGGGTAAGTTTGGGGAGCCACGTATCCAGCACAACTTGGATTCGTCGTATTCACTCCATTCGGACAATCATTACTGCCGCAAGAAACCACTCCTAAAACCACCAAAAACAAAAACACGTTCTTCATATTCATAAACACTCCAAAATCGCCGGCACGTATACCGACAGTTCACATTCCAACCATATACTCAGCAATATCTCTGCCACGCCCCTCGCCCCAAAAAACCCAACAGATTCAAAACCTCTGACCTACCACTCCAAAAAAACCAACCCAGTCTCGTCATCCCTCTGACAATAATTGCTCGTAAAACGGTCGACAGCGCGGGGTGGGGGCCGGAAATAGTTGGCTCTGAGTACCCTTCTCGGCAAGTGGGTCATTGGGTCTCCGAACTCGGCCAGAGG
>CALCZU010000117.1 GCA_937903155.1 uncultured Bdellovibrionales bacterium | reverse complement strand
GCAACCTTTCCAGCTCAGCACACAAAGGTTGCCGCGGGTGCTACGCACCCTCGCAATGACGAATCTTTAATAGAGAATTCTCGAAACAAAGGAAAGAAACTTGGAAGAGCTTAAGAGCTTTAAAGACATCGAAGTCAAAATCGTCGGTTCAATTGCAAACCCATACGAAGTCGCAGTCGCCTCCGCCCGCACTTGCTACTCTGGTAAGGGCGTCATTTACCCCGAAGACGTCTCTAAAGACGAAAAATCGATTTTGCTCCGAGACCGAATTGCGTCTTCAACCCTCGAAGCGGGGCATCTCACGACAAGACAACACGCGCACTTTGTTTTTTCTATTGCCGGGGTTTCGAGACAATTCATCTGGAGCTTCTTACACAGCCATCCTTTTTATAATTCCGAACAAGTCAGCCAACGCTACGTCCGAGTGAAAGCGACAAACTTTGTGGTTCCACCTCTCGAAGAGGGGCCTAAGCGAATTTTCCAAGATACAGTTGTGGCACAAATGAAAGACTACGAAGATCTCATTGAAGCGCTTCGCCCCACTTTGTCCGAAGACTATTACGATCGTTTTAAATCTCGACGCAAATACAAAGAAAAATGGGATCTTTCCGTCAACAAAAGATGCTACGAGGTCGCCCGCTACGCTCTAGGGCTTGGGACTTCAGCTTACCTCTACCACACGGTGAGCTCGCTTACGCTGTTACGTTACGCAAAAATCATTCAAGGTTTTGATACGCCGGCAGAACAAAGAATCGTCGTACAGAAGATGATTGATTGTGTGAAATCAATCGATCCTCTCTTTGATAAAGATATTTCAGATGAAATCCCGCTCGAAAAAACACCTGAGTATTCGTATCTCAAAGCTTTTGCGGAGAATCGCAAAGTCACGACCCACTTTGCGGAAGACTTCGACCTAAAACTCGAAGGGAAAACTTCGAAACTGATGAATTACACGGTAAACGCACAAGGGCTTCTCGCGGATTCGCTGAGAGTGGCCCTTGGCAAAACGACTTCCGAAATCTCGGAAGACGAAGCGCTCGCGATCCTTTTGGATCCGAAACGAAATCCTTTACTCGCAGATTCTCTGAATGTCGGTGTGAATGACAAGATTAGCCAGATTCTCCACCATGTGCATTTTACCTTTTACAAAAAGATTAGCCACACGGCGGATTCTCAAGATCAAAGACATCGTATGGTCATGGCAAGTCGCCCCGTAATGCGCCTGCATTATCACGGAAAACCCGACTACATTACCCCCTACGGTGTGACTCAAAACGCGAAAGCGCTCGAAATCTACGAAAAATCGATGGAGAGAAGTTTTTCGGCTGTGAACAGGCTTTTAGAAATGGGTGTAAGCGACGAGTTTGCCCATTATCTTCTCCCCAATTCAGTTTCGATTCGCATGGTTTCGACAGGCGACCTGCAAGCGTATCACCATAAGTGGAAGCTGCGGTCTTGTTACAACGCTCAAGAAGAAATTTTTAGAGCGACCGTCGATGAAATTTCTCAAGTTAATGCGCTCTATCCAAAAATCGGAGAACACTTAAAAGCGCCTTGCTACCTAAGACAACGTGCAGGGATCACTCCCTATTGCCCTGAAGGCGACAGGTACTGCGGTCTTCCTGTTTGGAAATACGATATTTCTCAGTACGCGCGCAAGAGTTTGTAAATGACCGATTCCAAGGCACTTCCTTTTAAGGAGATCTTGTTATGGATCGTGTGCCTTGCAATGCTTGCCGTCGGCGCAAAAAACTTTGAAATCGGAATGTCCGTCGACGCACCTTTTTATTCATCCGTCTCTCGCAATATCGCGCGTTCAGGTGAGTGGTTAGTTATGTCAGCTAGTACTCCTGACTTTATCCCTTATGCGGAGCACCCCCATCTAGGCTATTGGACTCAAGCCATTTTTTTCAAACTTTTTGGGGCGACCGATCCCGTTGCTCGAATTCCGGGACAGATTTTCTATGTGCTTTGCATGCTCATGCTCTTTTTTGGAATACGTCGCCTCTCATCTGAAAAGACGGCCGTGTGGACCCTGATTTTACTTTGGAGTTTTGATCGCTTCTCGAACTTTTTCTCCAATGCATACTTAGATCCCGGACTCTTATTTTTTTCGGGGAGTTCGCTCTTTCTGTTTACGAATCCCACGGACAAGCCTCGTAAAAAAAGCATTCTCTTTTTAGCGGGCCTGCTTTTGGGGCTGGGATTTATGCAGAAAGGGATGGTGAACTTAGGTTTCGGACCCGCATTCGCGTGGGTTTGGTTTCGAGAGGCGCGGCGAGATTTCAGCGTTTCCCTCAAGACTTTAGTTTGGTTTTTTTCGGGAATGTTTTTCATCTTAGGCCTATATTACCTAACCGTTCGTTTTAGTTCCGTTCCCAACTTCTTTGAAATCTATTGGGCCAGCCAATCGAAGCAGCGTTTTGGGACTCGTTGGGATTGGCAGAGGTTAGTAGGCCTAAAATATTGGTCGCTTCTTCTCAAAGACAGTCACTTTCTTTTGCCGCTGATCTTTTTCTCTCTATTTCGTCTGAAAAAATTGTCGGTTCAAATCCCGCTGATTTTACTCGTAACGTTTTCGATTCTTTACGCCTGCGCAAATTTAAATGGCGGCCAATATTGGATTACGATTCTTCCGTGGGTCGCTTGGTTGATTGCAGAAAATCTACTGGTTAGAATCCCCATCCCGCATCGAATGCTAGTGACAGGGACAAGATATTTATCCATCGCCCTCTTGTTCTTAGTGCAATACACCCCTTTAAGAGTTCACGGAGCAAAACCCCCCGAAGAGATCGAAACTCTCCGCACCCGCAAACTGGCCATTCAAGCTAAGGGTTTATACATAGATAACTACCCTCTACCGTCGAATTTTGGAGATGCCGGAGTTTACGTCTGGTACGTAGACCTCGAGGCGGTTTATCCCCCTCTTCAAGACGTGCCGCCGGCTGAAAGAAGAACACTTTACCTCCTCTTAAATTCAGAAAAGGCTCGAATCGAAACATTAAAAAATCAGGGATGGTGCTTAGAAACGCAGTTTATAAAATCGTCGCTTTGGGAAGATTGTAAAAATCGAAATCAGTAGTAGCCCGCAGTTTTCGCTTCGCCGTCTTTGGGACTCTTATTTGCGCTAAGCGAAGGACTCGCTTTTCCACGCAGAATGGGGCTAAACCCTTCGGTGGATCCTGTGGAAGAGTCATGGACATAAAAAATTTCTAAGTTGGATTGAAACTTACCCACTTCGGTCGGAGTAAACTGAACATCAACGGCGCAGTCCCCGCCTCGCCCCAATGCTATGGGAGGTTTTGGACAAGTGGTGGAGACGACCGTAAAATTCGGGTTCTTTACAAAAATCGACCCGATTTCAAGAGCGTGAATGGAATAATTGGTGACTTTAAATCTCACGGCTTCGGTGGACGTTCCAAGGGCTGTGGATTCGAATTCAAAATGGTCCGGAGTAAACGTCAGGAACTTCTCCCCGCTGTTCTCTGCCTGCCACTGGCCCTCTTGAAAGTAGAAGAGATTGTAGAGCGTGATGAGCCCTGCAACGACGACGACTCCGATGAAGAGTTTGCCTAGGTTTTGAATTTCTGAGTAAATATCGTTCTCCTTAATTTTCACAATGCCCTGAAAATGTGTCGGAATGACTGTGAAAAAGCCCCTCAAAAATGGAATTTTCCACATGATTTTTCCCCGTCGTGCCTAAACCGTGAAAAATGGAAATTTTTTCTCTAAATTTTATAAAACGACACTGTTGTAAAAATTGAAAAAATGAGAACTTGCGTCACGGTTTAGCGATTGACGTACATATTTCCTCCTCTGTACAAGAGTCTTGGGGGAATCATGAAACTATTTAATCTATTAAAATTGACTCTATTTTTTGGAACAGCTCTCTTTGCCGCGGACGACTCTTGTAAAATCGTCACCGCATCGAATTGCTCGAGCGATTATCCGTATGCCGTTTTGAACAGCAAAAACGAAAACCTTTCGGGTAAATGCTACAGCCAGTTCTCTGGAGCACTCGAGGTCTTTAATCTCTTTAGAGAGACAGGACAGTGTAGCTTGTCGACCCCAGTAGCCTGTAAACTCTCCACAACGAACAGCTGCGCGAGCGACTATCCGTATAGCGTGTCCGATGCATCGGGAACTCTAATGCTTAACCGATGTTATTCAACTCTTGCACTCGCTTACGAAGCCTTCTACGGGTTAAGCGAAACAGGACAATGTACTTCGAGCGTTTCGCAAAAATGTAAGGTGTTGACCGTCAGCCAATGCAGCTCGACTCATCCGTATTCCATTGTGGGCGAAGACGGAAAATTACTTTTAAACCGTTGCTACGATTCACTACAAGGTGCTATCGAAGTCGTTCGCACACTCCGGTACACCGGTCAGTGCGCACCGCTCAACTAACTTAAAAAAAGATCCCGTTCTCCCTTTGACACGAGTACGGGATCTTCTTTTTCAATTCCACGCGTCAAAAATCAATAAAAAAAAGAAAACTTTTTTGAGCCACTTTTCCTACTGTTTACGCGTTAGCAAGTAGGAAGAGGGAAATTCCTGCTAACAAACGGAGAAACAATCATGACTAAAACAATCAAGACAATCAACAAATGGGTATTCATCGCAGCGTGCACCGCAGCGTTTGGGAACATCGCATCCGCATTAGATGGAAGCACATCATCCGGTCTCGTTGACGAAGATGCCGCCTATGCAGCGTTAGACAATAGCGCCACGGATAATATATTTGGAACCGATGATCGCAAACCGATCACGACCAAAGATTACCCTTGGAGTCCGATTGGATACCTTTCAAGCGGATGTACCGGAACTCTCGTCTCTAAAGACATGGTCGTCACGGCAGCGCATTGCGTCCTCAATGGTTCTGGCGCTACTGCAAAACCAATGTGGGACATCAAGTTTTCGCCGAATCGTATCAACGGAGTTGCCGCCGATACATCGGGCATTAACTGGATGTGGTACGGAACAAACGATCCTGACAAAAATCGTGAAAGCGACTGGGCACTTATCCGTCTCACAAATCCACTTGGCAGCAAATACGGATGGATGGGAACAAAAACTCACGAAAATATCGATAGAGTGACGATTGCTGGATACTCCGCTGACTACAACAACGGAAAAACCGCAACGGCGAACATCGGTTGCTACGTGAAAAAACGCACTGGCAATATCTGGCTCCATGATTGCGACATGACCCGCGGAGCTTCCGGTGGTCCAATGTTCACAATGATCAATAACTCTCCAGAAATCTTAGGCCTCAACGTTGCTGAACGCAGAAACGGCGGAACGGTGAGCTTAACCCTTCCGGAGTACACCGAGAAAAATGCGAACATCGCGATTCCAACAAAAATGTTCCTCGCAAAGCTAAAAGAAATGGTGAAGTAATCACCCTCTAAAAGTTCAAATAAAAAAATCCCTCTGTGGCCGACACAGAGGGATTTTTTATTCTCTGCCAAATTTTAAAAACGAAAAGTTTGATCTGCTCCATTCGTAAAGCGTCGGGTCCAAAGTTTCAACGTTTGATCCTTATCAAAGACGAGAGTGTCCGACGCCGCATCGAACGTGTATTGACGCTGTTCTTTCGCGTACTGGAGGTAGAAAGTGTTTCCGTCCTCTTTCGAAGAGGTTCCGCACGTACTATGTTTTGCGAGAAGTTTTAATTGAAGAGCCGCGGCACTCGCCGCATCCTTTTCTTTT
>CALCZU010000116.1 GCA_937903155.1 uncultured Bdellovibrionales bacterium | reverse complement strand
GGGGCCGATGTCAGTTTAAAGGCTGTAAGGAGACAAAGTTTACCCAGATTCATCATATAAAGCTCTTCTCTCACGGCGGAAAGCATACGCTAGAGAACCTCACTACCTTTTGTTCAGCCCACCATCGGATGATGCATGAACACCATGGTGCTTCCCACCACAGCCCCAAGCCCACACAATCATCCCTGCTGTTCTGAGCACGACGACACATCCAACGTTCTTCTCAAGTACAGCGAGATTGCTTCGTCGCTTCGCTCCTCGCAAAGACGGGTAGGACGCTGATGCGCTACGGTTTACGGGTGGGGACGAAGAGGGCAGCAAAATTTGAAATTGTTCCGTCTTCGCTTTCGGCTACGCCGCGACGAGGGATACAGAGCAACTTAAAACCACCAAGGGACTTGCCGCGGCGGAGCTCGAAGAGCGGAGACGGGTGGGATGCTAATGTGCTTCGTTTGATGGGTCGGCTGCAGGACAGACGGATATTCTTAAACCGAAGTCGCTTCTACATTTGCGAGCGTTTGCACGAGCCGAGGTCCTTGATAGACGAAGGCTGTGTAAACTTCGACTAGATCCGCACCGGCTTTTCGCATTTTTAAATACTGTTCTACTGACGACACCCCACCTACCCCGATAATGGTTTTGCTGTCTTTTAAAACTTCTTTCGCAAGCGATACTTTCTCTAAAGCTTTTTCGAAAAGACGAGTTCCTGATAGTCCTCCCGACGTCTTTCCCGCGAAGTCGACTGCCAGTTTTGAGGACGTGTTCACGAGTACTACCCCTGAGAATCGACTCTTACCGACAAAATCGAGAAGAGAAACGAGGTCGTTTGATTCCAAATCCGCTGAGAACTTCACAAAGATCGGAACAGTCGTCGGCGCAAAGCTTAAAATTTTCTCTAAAAACCCTTGAGACTGAAGGTCTCTGAGATTCGGCGTATTTGGGGAACTGATATTGACGACAAAGCCATCGACACAGTCTTTCAGTGCCAAAAATCCTTTTTCGTAATCGGAATAAGCTTCCGCATTCGGGGTCGCTTTATTTTTACCAATATTTGCAAGAAGAGGAATGGAAGTCTTTTTACGCCCCTTCACAATATTCTCTTTAAAGATTTCAAGCCCGCAATTATTAAACCCCATTTGATTGACGAGCGTCTTCTCCGGCGTTCGCCAGAGTCTTGGTTTGGGATTTCCCTTTTGCGCTACGGGCGTCACGGTACCCACTTCGATAAATCCAAATCCAAAATTGGAAAGCGCCGGAAACACTTCAGCGTTTTTATCAAACCCCGCAGCTAAGCCGACTCGATTTTTAAACGAGAGCGATGCGACTTTAGGCAGATAAACAGGCGCTTTAGAAAAATCTTTTTTTACGGGAAGTAATTTTAGAAAAAAGACCGCGATATGATGAGCGGTTTCGGGTTGGAAAAAAAACAAGATTCTATGAAAAAAGGCAAACATGAGAAAAGCATTTTTCTCGTTTCTGCCGCGAGTGTCAAACTCTTAACGAATTCGCGTTTGGCTCGCGACTTTCGCGCAATCTCGCTTACTTAAAGCTTCTGCATGGCCTTCTTTAATTTCCATGCAACCGACGAAGAGTCGAACCCCTTCGGCAAGACGGGCATCCGCAGGTTCTGTCGTAATCGAATTTCGTTGCGAGAGCACCCAAGCGTCGACGGGAACACCGTAAACGGTTTTGGGGCCCTCACCCCGAGCTAGTTCTTCGGTTCGTCGTCCTTCTTCATCTTGATAGATTGAAGGGAGCTTTTCAGCTTGAGCATTCTGCCCTGAGCCTCGCGAATGATTTCCATCATTTTCGTTCGGCTGTGGCTGATTCGACCGACTATATTTTGAACGTTCATGAGTTGCCTTTCGTGTTAAGCGTTGTCTTTGTTTATGAGAAACAAACTTTTTATGTGATTCGATGTCAGGAGCTTTTTGTGCAGAAGGAGCTGAATGATCCCGCGCCGCCACCTGTGCAAGAGGTGCCGACTGCGATTCTGAAACTGGCAGAGTTCTAAATGTAAAATAGCCACAAACAATGGCCACCAAAACTGTAATCCCTAGGAGTGTATCACGCACAAAAAACCTCCCTTCCTCGGAGATCCCATTGTGCAAAGTGAAGGCCAATAGAATACACCGGCGAAACAGGGAGTTACGGTGGTTTTTGCGACTCATCTGCGGCACTGGTGATGCGAAGATTGTCAGTCGCCTCGACGTGCGGAGGTGGGGCGGCGGGCATTGGTGAGGGAGCCGCGCTGGGAGAAGTCCCTTCGCTAGTCCTCGCCTTTGGAGGCTGGTGATTTCGCTTTCGCTCTAGAAGTTTTTACTGGCTGCGGAATCGCTCAGGCACTTCTCCCAGCGCGGCTCCCTCACCAATGCCCTTGTTCTGAGTGTCGTTTCACTGAGATTTTTTTTATTCGACTTCAATGTCGAAGTAGGTGTTGGGATGCGGCTCGTTTGCAAGCGTGAAGTGCCACCATTCGTTTTCGTAGTTTTTGAAGCCGCGTTTTTCCATGGCGGCTTTTAGGATGGCGCGGTTGGTTTTGGCCATTTTTCCGATCTTTTTTGATGCGGTAGCGGCCATGGGGTCGAAGCAGTCGTAGCCTGTGCCCATGTCGTGGCTGTTGTCGCGGAAGCGTTTTGTATGGGGGGCTGTGCAGTCGATGAGTTTTTGTCCTTCTTTGTAGTCGGCGTTGGGTTTCATGGGGATGGAAACGATCGTGAGATCGACTGTACTGCCGCGGCTGTGGCCGGATTTTTCGGCGATGTAGCCGAGTTTGAAGGCGTCTTTTTTGTCGACTCTGGGGTAGAATTCATTTTTCATTTTTTGGTCGTTTGCGTCTTTGGACCATTCGACGAAATCATTGACGGCTTTTTGGGGGCGGTAGCAGTCGTAGACTTTGAGCGAATTGTGCGAGGCTTTCAGGTCGCTTTGGACGAGCACTAATGCCATGGCGGCTTCTTTGGTCAGAAGGCACTTTGCGGCTTTGTAGCCTTTGATGGGTCTGCCTACGAAATTATGAGTGCCGAAGTATCTTGCTTCGACTGATATCGTGGGATCGAGATCTGCGATGGAAACGAAAGGCATCATTGTCGGAAGATTCTCTTTGGGTGCGGGTGGAGTGCTTGAGCATCCTACTACAAATAGGGTTAGTCCCACTGCCCAATACGTTAATTGTAATTTCATTTCTTCTTCCCCCTTTTTTTAATGATTTAGAATTATATCCGAAATCCTTTACGCCCGTCGACTTGATAAATAGGGGGCGGGCTTTTAGGCTTAGGACATGTGGAAATTATTTTGTTTTTTATTTTGTGTTCCGATTTTTGCGGCTCCGAAGGTTTTTACGGTCAAGGATTTAGGATCGCGCAATCTTTTTGTTCTGACTCTCGACGGTTCGATTGAAAAGAATTTGGCGATGAGTCGATTTGTGACCGGGAGTTTGAGTTTTGACGTTGAGAAGAATCGGGAGATCTCTGGGAGTTGGGAGATTGATTTAAGGACTTTGGATACACAGAATGAGATGAGAAACTTGGAGTTGAGGGAGCAGATTTTAAGAATTCCGGAATTTTCGCTTTTAAAAGTTCAGCTTTCTCCTTTGTCTCTTGCTGCGAATTGGGTTGAAGAAAAGCAGCAGACTTTTTCTTCTCAAGTGAGCTATTCGTACGCGGGAAAAAATGTTCCTTTGAAAAGCCAAGTGAAAATTACTTACATTAAGGAATCGCCGAAATCCCAGCAGCGCTTGCCAGGAAATTTGATGAAGGTACAAATTACTCAAGAATGGAATTTGGATGCGTTCGGTTTGGCGGTCCCAGAGAATTTAAAAATGGTTTACCCGAAACTTCTCGGGATGCAGACGGATTTTGTGGGATCGGATTGGTTACCCACCGATAAACCTATTTTTCCGGAAGCACCGAAGCCTCGTTAAGGATTTACGATACTGTTCCAGTTGATTTGATAAATCGTAACCGCTCTTTGATCGATGTTCGCATAGAGATGGCTATTGTCTTGTGAAACTGCGAATGAGTAAGGTTGAACTCCGCCAACAAAACCGATGAGATTTTGGCCAGCATCAAAAGCGTAAATTCCTGCAGGTCCAATGCTCTTACTGATGCTCGAGCTTTTTGCAGGTTGGTGATAGATATAAAGCGTGTCTGTCGTTGCAGAGATGCCGACCGGTTTAATTTGATCGTTTACGACAAGTCCTGTGAGTTCTCCGTTGGCTCCAAAGCTGTAAATCCAAAGAGATTGAGTGAATGCGACGTAAAGTTTGTTTTGGAAAACTGCGGCTCCCATCACGCAGCAGGTATTTTGTCCGGCCGCTGTGTAAGGCGATTGTTTTGCGATGCTAACGTTTTGTCCGTTTGCATTCAGGGTATAAACATAATCTTGTTCTCTAAATCCATAAAGAACCGGAAGCGTTGGATGTGCGACTAAAGCTTTGTAAACGAAATTCGGATCTCGATTGATATCAGTTCCAGTCGATTGTGGGTAACGGGCTCTTTCGACCGGGCGAGAAGTATCTCCCATGTCGACTACGCTTAATCCCGCAGCACCACTTAAGTAAGCCCAAGATCCGATGACCGAGAGAGCGCCAGAAGCTAAGTTCGCTGGAGTCCATGCGCCGAAGGTTGTGAAATCAGTGGTTCCGATATTGTCATGAGCTGCAAAAACGATTCTTGGAAGTTCGGCATCCGCGCGAATTTCCCATTTGCTAAAAGCGATTTGAGTACCCGAAAGATAAAGATTGTTTCCGTTGGAATTGATTTGAAAAGCATCAAAATCTTTTTCGTTAAATCTGACTTCGCTGACTTTAGTAAGGCCACTAATGCCTGAGCGAGTTAAGTTAGAAGCACTTCCTGACTTTACCGTACGGCTATCCGTGCACGAAATCAGGAGCAAGCTTAAAGATAAAATTGTGAGAGTAGATTTCATCATCGTAAACCTCGTCATGCCTTTTATAGATGCAGAACGAATGCCAACGTGAAGACCGTCGGAATACGTGAAATGATTCAGGTTTTGTTTTTCACAATTGGAGATCAGTGTCGAGGTTTTAGAGCGACTGAATCATCTTTATACACTCGGAGAATACGGCAAACTGTCAAATCTTTAGACACTGAAATGCACCCCCATTGTGCGTGAATCTCATTGGCATGGGCTTGCAATCTTCTCAAGTAAGGCCTGATGCCTTTTTAAGGAGCCGTTACCGTGAAACAAGGAATTCGCTTTTTTGTAAGACCTAAAGAGTTTGTGAACCAACTTCAATGGTCGACCCACCATTGGATGATTCTCTTCACGTTTTTGGTCGTAACAGCCGTAGAAGCGCACGTGGGAAGACAACATTCCCTCTATGAAATCTACTCTCGAGTGATTTCTCAGACGACGGGCTTTAACTATGACCTCATTCTCTGGGTGGTTGTCGCC
This sequence comes from uncultured Bdellovibrionales bacterium, assembly GCA_937903155.1. GTDB lineage: Bacteria > Bdellovibrionota > FAC87 > UBA2466 > UBA2466 > CALCZU01. The sequence goes on along the minus strand of CALCZU010000116.1, from coordinate 5,686 downwards.
GCAAAGCTCCTCTTTATGCTTGTCGGAAGCTATCTCGTCGCTCAACTCATTTGGACCGTCGGAAGCTTCTTCGGAAGCAAGAATAGCAAACGCGTCTTATTCCGACGTCTCGCAGTCGTCTTTACGATGATTCTTGCAGGCTATACCGCGAACCACTTACAGGACGCTTTTTTATGGATGGGAACCGCGAGTTTCTTTCTCTACTTCTGGGGAATCCTTTTAGGTTACTTCGCGATTCGTGAGCAGTTTTCGCTCACTCATGTCGAAACCGCCGTCGTTGGGCTTTTTGCGGTGCTTCTTGTTGTATCTACTTGGCACTTCGCTCATTCTTACATGGAAGATTTTGCAAAACAGCATATGACGGAACTTTCGCAAAAGTCCCGCGTTCATTCTGTTAAAAAACAATTTTAATTCGGTCGATTTTTTTGATTTTTTCTCCACTTGGAGTACTCCCGATAATTTCGGTGAGCGATTTGAAAAATTTGTCCGCGGCCTGTCGCCGGATAGATATTTGACTTCTCGAGGATAATCTCAGACTCGTGAAGTTTGCGTTCGGCAAGTCCCGGACTAAAACCTGTAGCGGCGGCTTTTTTAAACATTTCTGAATTCATAAAATTCTCAAAACCATCGTCTGAGTGTTTATTTTTATCTCTTCTTCCCTCTTCGAAGAGCGGAATAAATTCGAGAGGCCCGTCTTTCTTTTCTTTTTCATCGCCCTTTGTGGCCTCGCTGCTCGCAGGACTTGAAGTAGGAGCTCTTTCATCTCCGGAGGCGCTTGCAGACGCGGTGTCTGGAGCGTTTTTATCAGAAGCTATCTCCTTTAAAATCCTATCCGCGGCTTTTTCTCCGCGCCTTAAGTCGTTCTCTCCCACTCGTCCACTCATATTGAGTGCACTTAAAACATCTTCGGTCTTTGAATATGCCCCATTGATGAGATTATTTTTAAAGGTGGTTTCATCCACTCCGCGATTTTTGAGAAACTGATCTAATCCTGGGGACTGGAGATTTCCGGTCGAACTGGGGTTACGAGCGAGGGATTCGTTTCCTCCCAATTGTTCATTTCGTAAAAGAGTGTCTCTTTGATCTCGATTTTTAGAGGCACTGGCGGCCATCGCTGCTGTTTGCGCAAATTCGAGCCCTGCTTTCGCCATCAAATCGGCGCCTGCTGCAACGTCGGAAGGGTTTATGCTCGCGAGGAGCGGCAATGCGCGCGCAACCATCGCAGATCCTAGCGCGGCTGAAAAAAGCGCACCGGTATCGCCTTGGTTTTTGGCATTGTTGGCGTCACTCGCTCTATCTGCACTTTCGGCGTGAAGACACAACGAATACAGCAGGAATAAAAAAAAGGCCGCGCCCCATTTCATAAGCTATCGTCTCCAACCGTGACGCTGCGATTGATGCGGGTTTGATTGCGACAGCGTTCTAAAATTTCACGACCTGATGGAAGACAGATTCTTTCCTTACGAGCCACAAAAGCCATGACTCCCAGATCTTTTAAACGTTCTTCATCGCTCGGACCTAAAGTGATAATTTGGTCGAGGATAGAACCTTTCTTTTTAAAATCGTTTGTCGCAACAGAAGGCGAACTCTCAACACTGTCGCCGTCGGTACTCGCACCCGACTCTGGAGAAATTTTTCTAAAAGGTGCGCCGCCAGGACCCGCCGCTCCATAGCTTTCGGTGAGATTGAAAGGACCGCCCTCGCCTCCTCCACCGCCACCAGCTCCACCACCACCTCCGCCGCCTTTGACGTTAGAACCCGCAAATGGATTTCCACCATCGCCACCGCCGCCCCCACCGTCTGCGGCAGCCGCTGCTGCTAACAATGCTGCGGGATTTGGAGGAGTCACTAAACCGGGAACATTCGAAGGACCCGAGAGTGTGAGACCGGTACTATAACCGGGAGTCGGTCCTTGACCTTGAAATGCCTCTGGAGAAGTGGGATCCGTCGCACCGGCTCCGCCTTCGGTTTTTTTCTCAGGCGTTTTCGCCAAATCTTCAGACTTCTTTAATCGAGTTTCAGGAATTTTAATTCCGCCGCCTTCTTTATCATCTTTTTTGAAGGGATCTTTAATACTCGACTGATTGTCACTTTTTCCAAAATTATTATTATCGCCCAGAAGGCCACGAGTCTCAGAGAATTTAGGATCGGGCTTTGTATTCTTATGCTCTTCTGCTTTTCTAGCTAAATCGTTATCACCTGAGAGTCTTCCAAATTCAGGAGGACTTCCTCCGCCACCGGCACCGCCGTCTTTTCCACCGCCACCACCGCCGCCGCCACCTGATCCACCATTTTTCTTGGCGCGATCTTCCTGTGCCGAACGAATGAGGTCTCTTTGCAAAGCCGCTTTTCGCAACGCTTGAAGTTCTTCTTCCACTTGTCGTGCCTTTTTCTCTTCAGGCGTTTCGGGTGGTTTTTGTGCGAGTTTGGGATCCTTGGGCGCGTTGGGATCTTTCGGATCAGGTTTGGTACCTGCTACGCCGGGTTCAGTTTGCTCTCCGGTTCCACCGGGAGCGTAACGTTTTTGAAGTTCAGAGGTAATGTTTCTGAGTCCGGTGCGAGCAAGCTCGCCCAACGGTTGTTTAACGCCATCTTGGGTAACCATGCTTTTTAATTGCGCAGCTGCCTTCTCCTTTTGCTCTTTCGTCTGGAGCCTCAAAGACTCAACCAGCGTACTGTATTCTGTCTCTGGAACCTGCTCACCTTTGTTTGCAGAACTTTCTACCATCGCCGCCAAACGCCCAATCCCACCGATGAATGCTTTAATCTGGTCTCGGCCCTCTTTGGTTTTCGATAAAGCTTCTAAACCGCTTTTTATTTCTGGGCGCGTTTCAAGAAATGAGTCGACTCCTGTCGCAGGAATAGATTTCGGTGAAACAGGGCTTGGAACATCAACCACAGGCGGATCGGTATCAACGTGAGTCGGCTTATCCGGACTTTCTGAAAATCCTGTACAAGGAATAAACACTATCCCAATTAGAAGGAGAGTCTTCACAATCTGTAATTTCGTAAATGAATCCCGCAAGTTTAATCCTTTTGGTCCTAAAAACATAAAATCTTACTAACTAAATACTGCAAAAGAATTGCCTAAGCATTCTAGGCACGAAACTCTTAAAATATTTTCCCCACAATCTGCATCTTTAGCCTGTATTCCGATAACTGCGTGGATTGATAAATCTCTTCTCGGTGTCAAATGCTTAGACAGTGCTTAAAGTTTTTACGTGGCTTTTTTGACCCATTGGGAACACATCTCGAACCGCATTAGTGGCTTTTCCCGCCCGTTGAATTGGGCTGATGTTGATTAGCTTCAAGTTCTTTTTCTGTCGCGTTTTTTACGGCTTTCACAATCGCGTCGCCGATGAGGAGGCAGAGTTTTTTCTTGTTTTCCATAAATTTTTCCATTTCTGCTTTATCCTCCGGAAAGGTGATGTCCCAAGCGATTCCGGAAGCATCCAGTTTTTGCGCCTCTTCCTTCGTCATTAGGTTTGAATATTCTTTCAATTTCGATTCGAGTCCATGCAATTGCGTTGCAAGGAGCTCTTTCATCCCCGGGTTGTTTTGTGATACTGCGTTTGCAAACCACCCATTCACATAGTGGCGAGTACTTTTTATTCCATCAAAATAGCTTAATGCACTCGGACCGTTCGCTCCGCCTTTTGAATCCGCATCGAATATTTTTCCCAGTTGAACATTGGCTGCCCATTCCCGTTTTTTGGTATCCGTGATGGAAGGGTCCACCAGGTGTTCATCCAATTTCTTCATCGCCTCGTAATGTTCGTTTTTCAGTTTCGTTATCCTGCAGGCGAGTTGATGGTAAAGATAGTAAGCGCCGTACTTCTTAAATTCCGGAAGATTCGCTAATTCATTGGCAATTGTTCTTGCGCTCAAACGTGACAGAAGCATGCTAAAGCGCGTGTTCGGAGTGAATTTAAGAATCCGATTATTCGCCGTTTTGTCTACTTCAACACCGGTTCTCGTTGAATGAGATTCGTAGTAAGGGGAAAATGGATTGCTTTTGGAATCTGGAAATTTCAAATGCTTGTATCGTGCATGAGAAGGCCCCTTGGCAGCAAAATTCAGGAAATTTTTTCCTTCTTCGGTTTCTTTCATGATTCCATCATCAACGGAACCATAGGTGCCCGGCCATGTGAAGTAACTGTCCCAGATTGGTCTAGGAGGAGTTCCATGGCAGTCCAGACAACGGTTAGGATTTGCTTTGGATATTTCGGCTTTCCCGTCTTTGGGATTCTTAGGAAAGACAATTTCGTGGAATTCGAATTGCCCCTTTTTGAACTGAATCATCTCAAAACTGTTAAATCCTCGGAGTTTCGGATCTCCGTTAAAAGCCACGATCAATTCCGCGTCTTCTCCAAAGAGAATCGCGCGAGGTGCCTCGGGCTTCGCTTTTTGGGAACTTTCGCTAAAGTGTTTTAACGTGAAATGAGATCGGAGGGATTCTGGCAGATAAGGCAGAAGTTCATCAATTTTCCGCAGATCATGTTTTAGAACCAGTCGCTTAATTTCATCGACATCAAATTTTTTTTCTGCATCTTGCGCACACGCCAAACACGATAAGAATAAAACAAGACCACAAATGAAAAACTGCATTTTAATCTTCATTTTAAGCATCCAAAATACTATTTTCTCTTCGGCATTTTGCAGACTACGGATGAGCAATTTCAAAACATGAAGTTTTCCTCACAATTCGTCTCTTAGATCGATTAAAGAATGAACTCCAAGTGAGGAAGAAAGAGGTCCGGTTTAATTCTGGATTGAATTTCGCCGATGTGGACGGTTCCCATTTTTGAGTAAAAATCTAAAGCATAAGGTTCTGCGGCAATCCGAAATTTAAGCCATCCTAGGTTCTTGGCTTCTTCAATGGCTTTTAAAAATAAAAATCGGCCGATTCCTTTTCGAATAAATCTGGGATCAATCCACAGGTGGTCCAATCGATCCTCGTTAGAGATATGTTTAAGGGCGAAGAAACCCACAACTTCTTCCCGAAACTCCGCCACATACACTGGCCACTCCGCGATGTCTTTTTCCGTCAAAGCCAGAGCATCAACACATTTAACGAGATAATCAGGGTGATAAGGCCAGAATGCTTTCGAACGGAGCGCTAGCTCACTTAAAAACTTTGATTCTTCAGTCTTTGCGCGTCTACTCGTTACCAATTTTATTTCTCTTTTTCTTGAATACCGAGACTAACATCTTACTGGACGGGCATAAAAATTAAAAATTGTCCCATCTCCGCTCTTCGAGCTCCGCCGCGGCAAGGGCCATTCTTTAGTGTTCCGTATCCCCTTGTCGCGGCTCAGCCGTAGGCTAAGACGGAACAATTTCTAATTTTTATGACCTCTTCTCGTAGCAACGAAACCACCCGTCTTTGCGAGGAACGAAGTGACGAAGCAATCTCGCTGAACGAAGAAAGGATTCACGATTCCTTTGTGAGTTTTGGAAGAGAGAAGAATTCTACCTCATCTCGTTTAATTTATTCATCTCAGATTTTGCTGTGCGAAATCAACAAAAAGACATTGCCCCAAGGATTCCGAGAGGCCACAAATAGCCAGCTATTAAGTTATCAGTGAGGAACCATTAGAAGTCGGAAGTTCACTTGCGGATTTCTCTTTCTCGTCTCATCAGACTCATTCTAGAAGTTAATTTATGAGTATGAAGCAGTTAAAAC
>CALCZU010000115.1 GCA_937903155.1 uncultured Bdellovibrionales bacterium | reverse complement strand
TTCTCTCACGCTACAGCGAGATTGCTTCGTCGCTTCGCTCCTCGCAACGACGGGGGTTTACGACAACGCCTTCGGGCCAAAATCGGAAAAGGGCAGAAAAATTAGAAATTGTTCCGTCTTATCCTAGGAACTTTTCTGAACTCGAGTGACCGAGGTGACTCCAGGAACTCCCTCGAGCAGGGAAATGACCTTCTTCAATGCGCTTAAATCCGAAATCGTAATGGTGAAATGGCAGAGGGCCTTCTTATCCTTTGTCGTGCCGATATGTGCCGACGTGATATTCACATTCTGCGCGCGGATCGCTTGGCTCATATCTGCTAACAAACCCGGTCGATCTTCGCAGATGACTCGGACCTTCACGGTGCGTTCCATTTTCTTTGAAAGATCCCATTCGATATCGACTAATCGATTCGGATCCGTATCAAACATCTTCTGACACTTTTTGCTGTGGACGCTGATTCCGCGGCCGCGGGTGATGAAGCCGATGACGGAGTCTCCGGGAACGGGATTGCAGCACTTTGCGAAACGCACGAGGAGATCGTTGATGCCTTTGACCTTAACGACTTGGCGGTCTTTGTTCTTTTTTGCGGCTTCTTCGAAAATCTGCTGGAGTGGGCCCTTGTTTTCGGGTTCTTCAGGGGCTTTATGTTCAATGACTCGTGTGAGGACTTTTTTTGCGGAGAGTTTTCCGTAGCCAATCGCCGAGAGCAGATCGGGCACGTTCTTCAAAGAAAAAGCTTCGGCGGCTTTGAGAAGGGTGCCGTCTTTTTCAAGTGTCTTGAGTCGGAGTCCGTCTTTTTTCAGTTCTCTTTCGAGAATCATTTCTCCCATGCCTAAAGATTTTTCGTGTTCTTCCAATTTGATAAATGCGCGGATTTTATTTTTTGCACGCGATGTTTTGACGATTTTTAACCAGTCTTTATTCGGGCGCTGATTAGGAGAAGTCAGTACTTCAACCGTGTCACCACTTTTTAACCGGTGTTTCAGCGGAACCATGCGATCATTGATCTTCGCGCCAATGCAGTGGTTGCCAACGTCGGTATGGACGGAATACGCGAAATCTAACGGTGTCGAACCTTGCGGAAACTCCATGACCTTTCCCTTAGGTGTAAAGACATAAACATCTTCACTAAAAAGATCGAGCTTCACGGTCTCTAAAAACTCTGTCGGATCTTTTAAATCGCGGTTCCATTCCATCAGACGATTCAGCCAGGTGAAATTGGTTTTATCCTGCTGGAGATCCTTACCTTCTTTATAAGCCCAGTGCGCCGCAATCCCGCGCTCTGCCGTTTCATGCATTTGCTTCGTGCGGATCTGGATTTCGATTTTCTCGCCTCCCGGGCCTACGACAGTCGTGTGAAGCGATTGGTAGAAGTTTGCTTTTGGAATTGCGACGTAGTCTTTAAACCTTCCCGGAACCGGCGTCCAAAGGGAATGGATAAGTCCCAAGGCTCCGTAACATTGCTCTACCGAGTCGACGAGGATTCGAAAGCCTGTGATGTCATAAAGCTGGTCAAACATCAGATTGCGTTTTTCCATCTTCTTATGAATCGAGAAAAAATGCTTGGGGCGGCCGGTGACTAGTGCTTCCGTGTAACTGTGCTCTTTCAGAGCCCCTTGAATCATGGCTTGGACGTCGGAGGTGTACTGCTCGCGTTCTTTAATCTTCTTCTGAACCTGGGTCACAAGTTTGTAGTAGATTTCTGGCTTTGTGTACCGGAGTCCTAAATCTTCGAGCTCGCGCTTCATTGACGAAAGACCGAGACGATTGGCAAGGGGGGCGTAGATATCGAGCGTCTCTTGGGCGATTCTGGCTTGCTTCTCAGCCTTTAGGTGATTCAATGTCCGCATATTATGCAGACGGTCGGCAAGTTTCACCAAGATGACCCGGATGTCGCTTGCCATTGCAAAAACCATTTTTCGAAAGTTCTCAGCTTGCTTTTCTTCGCTTGTCTGAAAAGTAATTTTACTGATCTTTGTGACTCCATCGACGAGCGCTTTGATCTGCGGTCCAAATTGCTGCTCAATTTGTTCGAGTGTTGCAACCGTGTCTTCGACGGTGTCATGCAAGAGGCCCGTCGCAATGGTTGTGGCGTCGAGCTGTAGGTCTGCGAGAATTTTTGCGACTTCTAAAGGATGATAAAAATAGCTTTCTCCACTAGAGCGTTTTTGCCCCTGATGCGCTTCTTTCGAAAAGTGGTATGCATTCGAGATGATCGTGGTATCCGATTGAGGGTTGTTCTTTTTAATGAGCATCAAAAGCTCGGATAAGCCCTTCGTATCGCTAGCGGCAGGTGAGGGAGGTGTTTTGGATTCAGTATCCTTCACGCACATTCCTCAATGATAATCTTTTTTAGCTGGTGATAGGCTTCTTCTAAATTATCGTTAGTGATTTCGTAATCAAACGAGGTTGAGTATTGGATTTCAGCGAGTGCGTTTTGAAGACGTCTTTCGATGACTTCCGCGGTATCGCCTTTTCGGTCTCGCAATCTTTGCGCGAGAACTTCAAGGCTCGGTGGATGGATAAAGATAAGAAGCGCCCGTTCTCCGTAAAGTTTTTGTAGGTTGACTGCGCCTTGGACATCAATATCAAAAAGAACGTGGAAGCCGGCTTTAAAAAAGCCTTCGATCATGCTTTTCGAAGTTCCGTAGCGGTTGGAATGCACGACGGCCCATTCGGCAAAGTCTCCGGTCTTTTCTTTTTTCTCAAATTCTTCGGGCGTTAAAAAAAAATAATGAGTACCGTCAATTTCGTAAGGGCGTTTGGGACGAGTCGTACTCGAAACAGACAATCGAATATTTTTAAAATCTTTTAGAAGCCGGTCGCACAAAGTGGTTTTGCCAGCGCCGCTGGGTGCAGAAAGAATGATGAGTCTTTTTTCTTTAAGAGACAAACTCGCCTTCCTCAAATTCTAACTGAGAAGCTGTTCGATGAAGCTTTCCAGTGGCTAGTCTTTCGTTGAGCGCTTTTGAATTCAGCGCCGAAAGAAAAATATGTTTAGAGTCGGTGATAATAATCGAACGGGTTTTTCTGCCTTTCGTTGCATCGACGAGCAGGTTTTCTCCGAAGGCTCGTTCTTTGAGCCTCTTCATCGGAAGGCTCGAAGCTTCGACAATTCCGATAATCCGATCGACTAGGACCATATTGCCATGGCCAATATTGAGAAGTTTTACCTTCTCATCCATCGCAATAAAATCCTTATAACTATTCGACATTTTGGACTTGTTCCCTTAGCTTTTCGACAATCCCCTTGAGCTCTAGGGCGATGCGCGTGACTTCTATCAAACTAGCCTTGGAACTCGTGGTGTTGACCTCACGATGCAACTCCTGAGTCAGAAAATCAAGCTTCCTACCGACACTTTTTTCATTGCGAAGGGCCTGTCCAAACTCTTCGACATGCATATCGAGGCGATCCATTTCTTCTGTAAAATCCGCTTTTTCGGCCAGAAGGGCAATTTCCCATTCTAGACGTGCTGCATCAATGGGCTCTTTGAGGTTCCAGTTTTGAAGCCTCTGCTCCATTTTCTCTTTAATAGCCTTCATTTGGAGGGGCGAATACTCTCGAAGCTTTTTGGTCAGCCCTTCGATCTCCCCTAGCGATTTTGTGAGAACCGCTTGAAGTTTATCGCCTTCAGACGAGCGCATCTTTTTAACATTCAAAAGCGCTTCTTCAAAAACGGGCTTAATCGTCGGCCAAGCGACGGCAGTATCGGTCGAGTCATCAACCGCCATAAACACTTTGCCCGACATTAAAAAGGAGTCTACCGAAAGAGGTTGGGTCAATTTAAATTCGCGTTTGAGCCAATCGAAACCTGTGTGAAGGCTTTTCGCGGCAGATTCATCGACGATGAACCGGGTTGCTGAGACCACGCCATCTTTTGCACTCAGTTTTTGCTTTACGATGATCTCAAAGGATCCACGTTCGAAATACGTTTTCAAGTGTTCGAGAAGGGGCAGTTCGAGATGAGTCAATGTCGGAGGAAGACGAAATCGACAATCGAGGAATCGGTGATTCACAGCTTTGATTTCGATTGTCGTAAGATAAAGGCCTACGATTCCTTCGGCACGCCCAAAACCTGTCATTGAATTCATGCGGAACCCTTTAATGCAAAAGATAAGTTGTTATATTCAAGATGCACTCTATCGAGATCTCGCTGATCAATATACCGAAGTTCGGGATCTGATTTCAGCCAGGTCAGTTGTCTTTTCGCGAGCTGTCGCGTTTTTTCGATGATTTCATTCTTCAACTGTTTTTCGGTTAGTTGCTTTTGTAAAAGTCGAACGACCTCATAGTACCCAATGGATTTTAACGCTCGGCTTTCGGGATATTTCGCGAGAAGTTTTTGAGTCTCCTGCACGAGGCCTTCTCTCAGCATTTGCTCCGTGCGATCAATGATGAGTTGATTGAGCTTATGACGAGAGTGAGTGATGGCGTATTTCATCCAGATGCGACTTTTCTGGGATTCTGAAAATAACACCGGAGACAACTCACTCATTTTCTTTTTACCCGAACGATAAACTGCCATCGCACGGATCAACCGGTATCGGTCGTTCGGATGAATCTGAGCGGCAGATTCCGGATCGACTTCTTTGAGTGCCGCGTGAAGTGAACCTAAATTAAATTCATCTTCCTCGAAAAATTCTTTCTCAATCGCTTCGATGGTTTCGGGAAGCACGATGGGGGTTTCGTACATTCCGTGTTGAAGCGCACGTAAGTAAAAATAGGTGCCGCCTACTAGGATCGGGACTTTATTGCGTGAGGCAATTTCTTCGATGGTGGAATCGGCAAGCCTAACAAAATGACCGGCCGAAAAAGGATCCATAGGGTCTAAGATATCAATGAGATGGTGTGGAACTTGGCTTCTCATCTCGGTCGTTGGTTTGCTACTGCCTAGATCAAAACCTTTGTAGACCGTTGTCGAATCCAGGGAGAGAATTTCTCCTTTAATCGTCATTGCTAACTGAGTAGCGAATGCCGATTTTCCTGAAGCGGTTGGACCTAATATCGCGATGCAGAGTTTATGGTGGTTCATGTAAAATGTCCTGTTAAAGTTTTGTAGGATAACTTAAAAAACGCGGAGTGGGTACTTGTGTTTTCAGACACAGAATTCGCAAAATCTTGCCATATTTCCGGGGGGTATTGCCTAGCGAGTTTTTGGCTAAAAAGGCGGATAAGCCGCTCTTCGCCGATATCGACAAGTTGCAAACTCTCTCGGAAAAAAGAATCGATGGAGCCCTCGGGAAAGTCCTCCAGACAAGACTGAATCGCAATATCTTGATCCCCGAAAATAGAAATTCCCCATCCTAGCTTGGGATAAATATCCTTTAAATATTCAAAACGTTTTAGTTCGGACGCACTCAAAGAAAGGATGACCGGAATCGCAAGTTTTTGCGTCTTGATTTGAGAAGAGGCGAGCTCTCTCAAAAGAATCTCTTCGCGGAGTTTTTCTTCCCGAGAAAAAACGAGCCCGTCTTTTTCGCAGAAAAGAAGAAAGCCCTCAGGGAGTGCCGAAACAAAACGGATTCCCAGTTCAGAGGAAAAGGAAAGCGCACTCGGATCAAAATTAAAATTTGTTGCCAAAGACGAGGGCGCGGCGGGAGCTGGTAAAAGACTTTTTTTCTGAGCCAGCTGCTTTCTTAAACTCGTCAAAAGATATTGAAAGAGTCTTTCCTGTTTTAAGAATCGAACTTCCCACTTTTGGGGATGAACATTGGGGTCGACCCAATCGTGTCGAATCGATAACCAGACGGCACCCGAGGGCTCAACGAATGGGCCATAGACTTCCTGGTAGGCCTGTTTAACCGCCTGAACGAGAATACGATTTCGAACGGGGCGGTGATTCACAAAGAGAAAGATTTCCCCTTTTTGATTTGAAAAGTCGTGGGGAGACAAAAACATTTCATACTTAAAGTCATCTGTCTCATCGGTGAAGATTTCAGGTTCCCAAGTCGGTCGGATGACTTCCTTAAAGCGTTTCAGTTGAGTCGTTCGAGTGTAATGCGCCAGATTGCGATCGTGGTGAATCAGGGAAAATTCAACATTTGCATTTGCAAGTGCCATTTCCTTTAAGACTCGCAAGCAATGCGAAAGCTCGGTCGCGCCCGTCCGTAAAAATTTAAATCGAGCAGGAATTTTAGAGAAAAGCGATCGCACGGTCATCCGAGTGCCTTCACTCGCCGCCGCCTTTTCAGGAGGCGAAATCATTTTACCAAACGAAAGGTGGATTTTCGTGGCGTAGGGAAGCTTCGAGTCCCGAGTGGTACAAGTAATATCGCTGACTGAAGCAATGCTCGAAAGCGCCTCACCACGAAAGCCAAAGGATTCAATCGACTCTAAATCTTTTGCACTTTGAAGTTTACTCGTCGCATGCCGTTCGAAGGCGAGAGGAAGCGATTCCAAATCAATTCCCCAGCCGTTGTCGATCACGGTGAGTTCTTCAATTCCGCCGTCTTTTAAAATCAAATGAATTTGAGTGGCGCCCGCATCCAGGGAATTCTCGACAAGCTCCTTCAAAATGCTCGCTGGCCGCTCAACCACCTCGCCCGCAGCAATCAAATTGATGAGGTTCTCGGGCAGTTTTTGAATGCGACGTTGTGTACTCTCTAACATGGAATTTGTGCCGAAAAATTACGTCGAGATAGGGGAAGAGTCAAATAACGCGATGGGTTATTGCGGAGTGTGGCGCGCCCACCCCCGTCATTGCGAGGAGCGAAGCGACGAAGCAATCTCGTTGAACGAAGGTAGGATTCACGATTCATTTGTGAATTTTGGAGAAGAGAAGAATTCTACTTTCTCTCTTCTAATTTATTCATCAAAGAATTCGCTGTGCGAAATCAACAAAAAGACATTGCCCCGATGATCGTGAGAGGCCACAAATAGCCAGCTATTAACTTAT
>CALCZU010000114.1 GCA_937903155.1 uncultured Bdellovibrionales bacterium | reverse complement strand
TTGCTTCGTCGCTCCGCTCCTCGCAACGACGGGGTGGCCTCACAATCCCGTTAAAATATCGAAGTCAGGATAATGTTCCTGCACATATTTCTTTAATCGATCCTTAATTTGTTCTTCAAGTTGTCGTGCGCGCTCTTTAGTCACTTTGTACTTCTCGCCAATTTCTTGAAGCGTCATCGGATTCTCCGAGACAAGTCGCTTTTCAAAAATCACTTTGTCCCGACCCTCGAGGGTTTTTGCAAACTGGTCTAAGACTTTCTTAAAAAGTTTCTTCTGCTCTTCATCTGCGAGCGTTTCATCCACATCCGCGTGACTATCGACGACATTCGACAGGTGATCGCCTTTTTGACTCTCGTTATCCATCGGGGCGTTTAATGAAAAATCGGCACCCGAGAGTCTTTGGTCCATCTCTTCGACTTCTTTTTCTTTCACGTCTAAGCGACTTGCGAGCAGTTTAATATCATCTCTTCTCAAACCCATGCCTTCGAGTTTCTTCTGCTCTTTTCGCAGACGGTAAAATAAACGTTTTTGAGCTTGGGTGGTGCCCATTTTTACAAGCGAATAATTTTTTAGAATGGAGTCCTGAATATAACTTCGGATCCACCAAACAGCGTAGGTCGTCAGTCTCACGTCTTTATAAGGATCAAAATCTTGAACGGCTTTTAAAAGCCCCATGTTTCCTTCTTGAATCAAATCTAAAAGCTTCAAACGGTAGTGCACATACTCGTAGGCAATCTTCACCACGAATCTCAAATTATGAGTGACTAGACGTTGCAGAGATTCCTTGGTCTTATTTTCAAAATAATCGACTGCGAGTGCTTTCTCCTCTTCCTTCGTTAAAAGAGGGTACTTCTGCACTTCTTTGATATAGGAACTGAGAAGAGGATCGACTGCTGCAGGCAGAGAGCTGGTTGAACTCTGACGAACCGCTTTGGTCACAAGATTTTTCGGTTTCTCAGCAGGGGAAGCTTTTTTTTTCGGACTCTTCTTTGTCATTTCGGGGGTAACTTACCCTATTTTTGGTAACTTATCGAATTCATGTTGGTGGGACGCGTTGAAAAGAGGTAGTATGCGCCCATGGAAAACCTATTCCAATACCTGACGAACATGTCGGGGTCAGTATCCTATTGGATTATTTTCGGAATTTTATTTGCTTGCGGACTCGGTTTTCCGCTGCCCGAGGATATTCCGTTGATTGCGACTGGCTACCTAATTTGGGATGAGACCATGTCGATATTCCCGGGGTTTCTCGTTTGTATCGGGGGCGTTCTTTTAGGAGATTGTATTCTCTTTTTTATCGGAACGCGCCTGGGATTTGCAGTTTTAAAGCGACCGCGTTTTCAGAGATTTTTCCCACCTAAAAAAGTCCGACGAACTCGGGCTTATTTTCGTAAATATGGGGAAAAAATTATTTTCTTTGCTCGCTTTGTTGCCGGATTTAGAGCGGTTGCGTTTTTTATGGCGGGCGCATTGCACATGAAGTTTCGCAGATTTCTCTTATTTGATGGCATTGCCGCATTGATCAGTGTGCCAATCTGGATTGTGCTCGGATATTATCTCGGCCATTTTTTTGGAGATGAGTTCGGGCGGATGATGCATAGTATTAAAGAAGCCAAAGCGGTTTTTACAACGATTGTAGCGATTGTATTTGCGATTATTCTCTCGAGAGTTTTAATTGCCTATTTTAAGAAGAAAAAGGCGACGACAGCCAAATTGAATTTAAAGTAATCCCATTGCACGCCCTAGCGATGCGCTGTGGGTGCGTGTTCCAGCTCCAAAAGAAACTTTTTAATCGAAGTTCCCGAGGCAAACCCGCCGATCGTTTTATTGCGACTGATCACTCGGTGACAGGGAATAATCAATGGAAGCTTATTTTTTCCAAGCGCCATTCCAACCGCTCTGACGGCGCGTGGCTTGTGAATGGCCTTCGCAATATCCGCATAAGAAACGGTTACCCCATAGGGAATGTCCGAAAGAGATTTCCAAACCTTTTTTTGAAATTCAGTTCCCATCATGGTAAACGGAAGCGCTAATCGTTTGCGCTTTTTGGCAAAATATTCGTCTAGTTGTCGGTAAGTCTCTTTCAGGAGCGGAGTCTTATACAAAACCTTTTGCTTTTTGACAGTGCGGCGGAACTTAATTTGCAAGATGGTGTCTTCGGTTGAAATCACAGACAACCAGCCCAAAGGGCTTTTATAGAAACCTTCGTAAACTCTCATCTCCACATGTCCTGATCAAAACGTTTCTTGTGTTTTGCGAGGCGACTTCTATTTTTAAGAGACTGATAAAGTAACGGCAAGAAGAAAACTAGATACGGAGAGAAGCATAAAAACAAAATGATTTTTAAATCGTTTGACCCAAGTAAAAACTTATATCCAAACCAAGCGCCGAAAACCCAGCCCATCCATTTCATTTTTACGGGTAGAATGAAAAATAACATCATTTGGTAATCAGGAAAAAGCGTGCTCGCCGCGAACGTGATGTTGAACATCAAATAATACCAAATCGGAACGGGAATCAAAGTGAGGAAAGAAGCCACCACACACATCGCGTAACCAAAAATCATGTAAATCGTGAGGGGGCCCGGGCCCCATTGCTCTTCAAGGGAGTTGACCAAAAAATACATCCACATGCATTCGAACAAGAGCCAAATCGGATCACTTCCGCCTTGAGCAACCGGAAATGCAAAAATCCTCCACCATTCTCCTTGGAGTACGAGAACCGGATCAAACACAAAGCGATCAAAAGACGCCCCTAAAATATTTTGACCGACGAATCCGAGAATGATCAGTCCTACGACAAGGGGAGCAAGATTTGGAATTGCCAAGAAATCGAGTTTCGCGAGAATAAACCTAAGCCAGGATGGAAATCGGGAGTCCATAGATGTTAAACCAAAAGATGTGCTCTAGCACTTTCCGATGAAATATTGATGTATCTGACTAGACTCTGTCAACTCGGGGTGAAAAGTAGAAACTAGGACGTTTTCTTGTTCCACCATCACGGGCTCTTGATTGAAACGCAGAAGTGTTTTTGCGGAATTACCCACCGCGATAATTCTGGGAGCGCGGATGAAAACGCCTTCCCATTTTTTATCCTTCTGCCAGCCCGCTTCAGGTTCTAAAAAACTTTCGAAACTCTCGTTTTGGCGGCCGTAAGCATTTCGCTGGATGTGGATGTCGATGGCTTCGAGGCTTTTTTGTTCGGGATGCGAAACGTGATTGGCTAATAAAATCGCGCCAGCACAAATTCCCCAAGTCGGTTTAGTGGAAGTGAATTCTTTTAAGCTTTCCCAAAGCTTGTTGACTCCGATGAGGTGTAGCATCGTCGTACTTTCGCCGCCCGGTAAAATCAGGCCTGAAAGATCTTTAAGCTGTTCAGGAACTTTCACTCGTTGCACAGAAACGCCGAGGCTTTTTAGCTTCAACTCGTGAGGCTCGACAGCGCCCTGCAAAGAAAGAATTCCGATTCGCATTTACCAGCCGCGAGTCGAAAGTTTTTCTTCTTCTTTAAGCGTCTTGATATCAATCCCCTTCATCGGAATTCCTAGTCCTTTGGAACAACGAGCGATGATCGAAGCATCTTCGTAATTCGCGACTGATTCAACAATAGCGTTTGCCAATCTTTCTGGATTCTCGGATTTGAAAATTCCCGATCCGACAAAAACAGATTCAGCTCCGAGCCACATGCAGAGCGCTGCATCGGCAGGGGTTGCAATACCGCCGGCTGCAAAATTAGGCACTGGAAGTTTTCCGGTTTTAGCGACCATTTGAACGAGACTCAAAGGCGCTCCCAGTTCTTTCGCTTCATTGACTAATTCTTCACTTCCTAAAGTGGTGAGGCGTCTCATCTGACTGCGAAGAGATCGCAAGTGTCTGACGGCTTCAACGATATTCCCACTTCCGGCTTCGCCTTTCGTGCGCATCATCGCGGCACCTTCGCCAATGCGTCTTAATGCTTCGCCTAAGTTTCGTGCTCCGCAAACAAACGGCGTTTTAAAACGAAACTTATCGATGTGATATTGCTCATCAGCAGGAGTTAAAACTTCACTTTCGTCGATGTAGTCGACGCCGAGGCTTTCAAGAACCATGGCTTCGACAAAATGTCCGATTCGCGCTTTGGCCATCACAGGAATGGAAACATGTTCCATGATATCTGCGATGATTTCGGGAGGAGACATTCGGGCAACGCCCCCTTCTTTACGGATGTCAGAAGGAACTCGCTCCAAAGCCATGACAGCAACGGCTCCGGCCTTCTCAGCAATGAGGGCTTGCTCGCGGTTGACGACGTCCATGATGACTCCGCCTTTTAACATTTCGGCAAGACCGGTTTTCAATTTCATCTCTGACATTTTAACTCCTCGAAAAATACTTGAAAAAGATATAGAAATCTGAGGTTGTCTTATTTTATGTGAAACACTGAGTAAAGCCGCCATAAAAAGGCTATAGATATTAAGCGTTTAACAGCGGGGTTTCCCTTGCAAAATAAAAATCTTTGGCATACTCTGTCAAATAATTCATGAGCCACTATCAGCCCGGAAATAACCCTCTTAAAATTAAGTCACTTCTAGGGACTGAATTGCTGAACAAAGAGCAGATTCAGACGGTCTTAGATACGGCATTTTTCTTAAAAGATTCCGAAAAAAAGCAAAAGCCTTTTCCAACAACGCTTAAAAACAAAACAGCGATTCTTTTATTTTTTGAACCCAGCACACGGACGCGAAGTTCATTCGAGCTCGCCGCGAAACACTTAGGCGCTAACACGGTCGTCTTATCGAAGCAGGGAACTTCTGCCGAAAAAGGCGAAACCCTTTTAGATACTGCGCGAAATATCGAAGCAATGAACCCCGATGTGATTGTCTTAAGGCATTCCTCGGCGGGTTCCCCCCATCATTTAGATAAAACGTTAAGACTTCCGATTGTGAACGCCGGCGATGGCTTTCACGAGCATCCGACTCAAGCACTTTTAGATTTGATGACGATTTTGGAATTCAAAAAAACATTTTTGGGTCTTAAAGTTTTGATCGTTGGCGATATCGCGCACTCTCGTGTGGCGCGAAGTGATATCTACGCATTAAAGACAATGGGTGCAGAAGTTTCTGTGTGCGGGCCCCCGACATTACTTCCTCCTAAAGTGGAACAGTTAGGTGTGAAAGTCTATTCGGTTTTAGAAGAAGCGGTTAAAGAACAAGACGTGATTATTTGCCTTCGTATTCAATTCGAAAGACTCAGTGCAGGCCAAAGTCCGTCACTCGGCGAGTACTCAAAGTTTTACGGAGTGAATCAGAGAATTTTAAGTTTTTGCAAACCTGATGTTTTGATTATGCATCCAGGGCCAGTGAACAGAGGAATAGAGTTATCTCCCGACGTTGCTGACGGAAAGCATTCTGTGATTCTTAATCAAGTCGGTAATGGTGTCTTAGTCCGCATGGCTATCTTGCATCTACTCACAGGCAACGAAGCTTTACGTTTGAATTAGTACTCGAGCTCTAATTTTTAAGACCTCCGTTCTTGTAGCGTCGTGACCACCCCGTCGTTGCGAGGAGCGAAGCGACGAAGCAATCTCGCTGAACGAAGGTAGGATTCACGATTCATTTGTGACTTTTGAAGAAGAGAAGAATTCTCCTTTCTCTCTTCTGATTTATTCATCGAAGTTTTCGCTGTGCGAAATCGACAGAAAGACATTGCCCTAATGATCGCGAGAGGTCACAAATAGCTGGTTATTCGTTACCACTCGTAAATTCTCTCACGCTACAACGAGATTGCTTCCGTCTCCGCCTTCGGCTACGCCGGACAAGTCGTCGCTTCGCTCCTCGCAACGACGGGGCTTTACGACAACCCGGGCGGCTCTTCAAGGAGTGCAGTAAGAAAATTTAGCGCCCGCAGTTTTTTCTAAAGACTTAAGAAAATTTTTGCTGGTTTCCGATGTGATGTCGACTGAGATGGAACCTTCTTCGGTTCCTTCGTTGAAAACCTTTACGAAGCCACCTGTTTTTTCGTCGAACTCTTCGCGATGGGTGTCTGCGGCGTGATTGACTCCTATAAGATGAAGTTGTGGATTATTTTCTTCACCGGTTTGGTAGCCGACGAAGCCACCCGAATCGCCTCGGCCACTTGCTCCGTATTTTTCTTTGGCGAGCCAGCTTGCAAAAATTCTTCCTGACTCTTTGTGGCTGTGTTTTGCAATGTCCCTTCCATACCGTGCCTTGAGCGTGGCTTTGCGTTGGAAGTCGTTTGTGACTAGATTGAGTTCATTGTAACTCGTGTCCCAACCAGAACTCACTTCTTTGAGAATTTTTCCTTCTTTGTCTCTTTTTATGATCGTTCCGTACCCGACTAGGAATACGGTTTGCTCCTCTAGTGAAATCCGTTCTTTTTCAATACAAGCTGTTTTCAATTCTTTTAATTTCTTCCCTTTATCAAAGGTGCAGACCGCAATATCTGCGATTCCAATTTTTTCGACCTGAAGGTCGCTTTCTTTAATGGCTTCAGAAAGTTTTGCTTTGGTTTCAATATAATTTGTCTTGTCTTTTTCGAGTCCTGATTTTTTCCATTGTTCAAACTGACGAATCGTTTTTTCTTCCAACTCAGATCTCTTCTGAGAGTTTTCGTTCCAAAACGCTTCCGAGTCGAGTTTAAGATATTCTGGATTCGAAAGACATTTGATATCCGACTGAATCAGTGCCCGGTTTCCTGAGGCATCGCTCAACCAAAATTCAGCACCTCGAATGCCTTGGATACAATGGGAGTTGGTGATTAAGACATTTTCACCCACAACGGTTGCCGAGCATTCTCTCAATCCTCTTTTCTGATAGTGAAATTGAACCACTTCGCTATATTTGGATTTTTCACCTTCAAAAACAACGTAAGGAGCGTCCGCAGGCAAAGGGATCGTGCCGCTTCGACCTTGAAGGGAAAAAATGAGAGACAGGACAAAGAGAACGGGTCTTAATGAGATCATTTCAACTCCATAACGCTATAGGATCTGCTTATTCTAGGTATGGAATTAATTCAAATTCTATCCCACTAATTTTAGTTTTTGACTGGAATCTAAAAGTGCTTTGAACTTTTCTAGTTCATCGGGCTTGACCCGATCGCTTTTAATCATATGGAGGTTCACGGGTTGAAAATTGCCAGGGAATTTGTGAACGCCGAGCTCAACGCAATTCTCGGGGTTTTGTCCGAGAGACTTTAGAAATTCATCAGAAAGAATAATGTTTGTTCCTGGAAGTTTATGGACAAGTTTTTCCATCCTGTGAAGGAGATCGATATCAATCGATGTGGTATCGAAAGATTTTTGCACGACAGGGCCTTTGGCCGTTAAAAGTTGCACTAAATGCACATCAACGACGGTATTTTTTGCAACGTGCAGGGCGATTCCGCACTCGATCGAAACTCCGTGAACTTTAGAGATACTTCTAAGCCCTACACGGAATTCTCTCGCGGCTCCGAGGGCGCCTTCGTAAGGGTTTAAAACTTCATTCCATAAACCGAAGTGAGCGTAAGCAGAATCGCCTGAATGAGATTCTCTCCATCCGCCATTCCGTAAAACGGCTTCGGAAAAGAGTTGAATGATGACGCTTCTTAAGGGGCGGCCGTTAATGACGAATTCGTGCGTTGAATTGCTGTCGATAATATCAAATGCAAGTCCGACGATATCCTTTCTAAGAGGAAAACGAAGTTCATTTTCTTTCAGTGCTCCGAGTAAAAACGGAGGAACCCAGCATTCGAGTTCTTTTCTTAAATCGAGTTCTTGTTTGTGGGAGTTCTCTAATTCTTTTGTGAGGGCTGTGAGCTCGATATTTTTCGTTTCTAGAAACTCCTTCTGTTTGAGAATTTCCGCATTGAGCTTTTGAGATTCGATATTCTTTGTGTAGATCTCAATCGCACGGCGAACTGAAAGTTCGAGTACGTCGGTGTCCCACGGTTTTTTGATATAGTCGTAAACCTGAGCTTTTTTAACGCTCTCCATGACGAGTTGTTCGTCGGAATAAGCGGTGACGATAATTCGAATGGCATCGGGATGAATCTTACGGGCGAGTTCCAAATAGCGAACGCCCGTAATCCCAGGCATTCTTTGATCCGAAATAATCACCCAAGGTGAAATCTTTTCCAATGCCTCGAGAGCCTGCATCGGATTTTCAAAAGTGTGAACTTCCCAATCAGTGGGTGCCGAAGCTTCAAACACAGTGAGATTATTCTTCTCGTCGTCTACGTAAAAAATAATAGGTTTCATGCGGCGATTGCCTCCGTTTTGGCGATATAAACTGGAAACGTGAGTGAAAAACAGGTGCCTTTTCCAAGCTCAGAAGTAACAGAGATCTGTCCCCCTTGTCGTTCCATTTCACGTTTTACAATGTAAAGTCCTAGTCCCGTTCCACTTCCTACATCTTTTGTGGTGAAGAAGGGTTCAAAAATTCGCGTGACGATTTCAGGAGGGATTCCCGTTCCGTAGTCTTCTACTTTTAAAATCACTTTCTCGTTCTCGAATTGGGCGGAGATTAAAAGTTTTCCGCCGTCTGGCATTGCACCAATCGCGTTGCTAATTAAATTCATAAAAACTTGATTGAGTCCCACAATACTTCCATAGACTTTGAGATCTTCGGGCACGTCTACTGAGACGGTGTATTTCTCGGTAAGTTTACTTTTGATGAGAAGCAGAACGGAGTTAATGACTTCTTTCACGTTCACGTCATCGAGTTTTGCTTGATTCAAGCCCGTATAATTTCTTAAGCTCGCGATAATATCAAACGTGAGTTTCAATCCTTCGGACATGAGTTTAGTGAGCTTCAAAGATTTTGCTTTGGCTTCACTCTCTAAAACATCGCCGAGAAGTTTTTCAAGCGGACGGATACTGGCGTTGACGTAGTTGAGCGCATTATTAATTTCGTGGGCAATTCCCGCCGCGAGCGTTCCGAGTGAAACCAGTCTTGCAGATTGAACAAGCTCCGCTTGGGTTTCTTTGAGCTCTAGAATCGTTTTTTGAAGCTCGTCATTTTTGCTTTGAATCTCAACCGTTTTTCGGTGCACTTCGTTTTCGAGGTTTTTTCTTAAGTAGTCTCGTTCTCTAAAGGTCTGGTCGATTTTTTCGTTGATAGATAAGTTATAAAAGAATAGTCCGCCCATACTTCCAAAAGGCAGTAAGTAGAAACCTTCTACGACCTGAGTCGCAACCAAAATATCGTTCATTGCGAGTGCCATCATCGTTCCCAACGAAAGCGTGTCCAAAACGGAGATTCGGCTAAAATTTTCTCGAATCATTCGCTGAGTGAGTCTGAAAACCATGTAAACGCTAAAACTAATCGATGAGATCATTCCGAGGACACTTCCCCATTGAATCGTGTCTCCATTGCTTCCGGAAAGAATCACAAGGACCGCAAATGCTTGCAACGCGAATACAACGCTTAAAGATTTAGTACCTGGGAGGTGGTTGAGTCGTAAGCCATTGAGATAAAGCCCCATCCCTAACCACAACGACGCTTCAGTAATCCGATGGGTCGCCATCATTGAGAGATGAATTCCCACAAGACCGCTGACAGTAAATAGAAAATAATTTCCCAGCAGAATATTTGCTAAGCTTAGAGAATAGACTTCCCACTTGGGTGCCTTTTTTCGAAAGATGAAAAGGGTAAATAAGCCCATGATCATTAAAATTGCGGCCGACCCAAGAGGAATGGTTTCGGCAAACACGTTGAAGTAACTCGGAAACGAAACAGTTTTAGGGATATCTCTAAAAAAAGTATAAAAACGGGCGTAAGCGTAAACTTTGTAAGTAATTTCCTGAACACCGTTGAAAAGCTCGCAAGAAAGAACAGGCGAGCCATAATATGTGTGGACGGATTCGAAATTCGGATCCCCTTGCTTCCAAATCAATCTCCCGTCCGCGAAAACCTCGTAGGCGGCTTGATCAATTTCTGGAAACGCGATCGCGAGGCTGGGGGCCTTTTCACATTGCTTCACAAAACTCGTGCTCGAAGCTTCGAAAACAAGATGATTCTCGTTCTTTTCCCACTGCCGAACAATTTTCCACTCGTTCGAAAACTCAGGCGTAAATTTTTGCGCAGGCAACAGGTGACTAAAATCAAAAAACGAACCTAATAGAATGAAAGAACTTAAGAAAAGCATGCCTCTACTTTTCGGCATATCGCACCAATTCTGAAGCCCCCCAGACAATTGTGTCCAAAACACCACGGTTCCCAATCCCAGCATTTCTGACGTGTGTAGGAAGGGGGGCAAAGAATGAGAAAAGTACAAATTTTACTCACAATCATCGAATTGATTTTAGATCTCTACAATCTCATCTTTAACTAAGGGGGAAATCAGGGAGAGAGTGATCTAAATGACAAAAGCTCGCGGAGGGCTGGGTCCGGGGAGGAAGTGCTGTGCGTTTCCGCAGCGCAGTTAGGCCGGATCGAGCGCAGCGAGGCAACTCTAACCTTTGCGAGGACTAGCACAGTACTTCCTCCCCGGACCCAGCCCTCCGTGAGCTTTTCCCCAATTCTTTTGCGAAGTTAATTGCCTCATTTTCTTGCCAAACTTGGGTACTTCGCCTACGTTGTTTTTCTAACCATGGGCCCTCTCCTCATCATAAAAGGCGGAAGAATTCTCGACCCGAGCCAGAATCTGGATATTCAAGGCGACTTGTTCATTAGGGACGGAAAAATTGAGAATATTTCGACGACGACGATTCAAATTTCTAAAGACGTTCCAGTTAAAGTCATCGATGCGACAGGCCTTGTGGTCAGTCCGGGCTGGATTGATATCCACACCCACTTAAGGGAACCCGGCGCTACTCACAAAGAAACGATTAAATCGGGTACGCAAGCTGCGGCGGCAGGTGGTTTTACTTCGATTGCTTGTATGGCAAATACGAATCCTGTCAACGATAGCGCTTACATCACTCACTACATCATGCAAAAAGTGGCGGCTGAGTCCGAAGTAAATGTTTTTCCAATCGGAGCGGTGACCAAAGGGCTCAATGGAGAAGAACTCGCAGAAATTGGAAGTATGTGGGAAGCCGGAATTGCCGGAATTTCAGATGACGGCAAGACGGTGATGAATGCATACCTGATGCGAAAAGCGATGGACTATTCCAAGCGTTTTGATTTGACCGTGATTTCTCATTGCGAAGACTCTTGCCTCAAAGGTCGCGGAGTGATGAACGAAGGTTTTAATTCGGCTAAATTCGGACTTCGAGGAGTTCCCAAAGCGTCTGAAGAAGTGATTGTTGCCAGAGATATTCTTTTAGCAGAATTAACGGGGGCAAAGCTTCATGTCGCTCACACAAGTACTGCAGGCAGCGTGCGTCTAATTCGCGAAGCGAAGCGAAGAGGCGTTCGGGTCACCGCAGAAGCTACGCCGCATCACGTTACTTTGACGGATGATGTAGTTGGAACCTATGATACCAACACTAAAGTCGCTCCTCCGTTACGGGAGCAAGAAGATGTTGAGGCCCTGAAAGAAGCGCTTGCGGACGGAACGATCGACGTCTTGGCTTCGGATCATGCGCCTCATTCAGTGGTGGAAAAAGAAGTGGAATACGATCAAGCAGAATTTGGAATGGTGGGACTCGAAACAGCGATGCCGCTATATCACCGACTTGTCGTCGACGGAAAAATGGCGTTGTCTCGGATGATCGAAGCGATGACGGTGAAACCGGCAGAAGTTCTTGGAATTTCGAAAGGCACTTTAAAAGTTGGAAGCGATGCGGATATCACGCTTTTTGATCCCAATTTTAAATACAGCTTAGACAAGACAAAATTTAAATCGAAGAGTCAGAACACCCCCTTTAATGGGTGGCCTGTGCAAGGAAAAGTTTGTTACACGATTGTCTCCGGTAAGGTTGTTTTCACGGGAGAACACTTAAGAGGCCGGCAGGAGAAGTCTCAATGAGTTCAATTTTTTATGATGCCGTCTTAGCGCTTGAAAAAGGCGCGATTTTTTACGGCAAGGGTTTTGGAAAAGAAGTCTCCAGCGGGGGCGAAGCGATTTTCAATACGGGGCTTTCTGGATATCAAGAAGTTTTTACGGATCCTTCCTACTCGCATCAGATGGTGGTGATGACGTATCCCCATATCGGAAATACGGGCATCAATCGAGAAGATGTTGAATCGGGGAAAATTTATTTAAAAGGAATTGTCGTTCGCGAATATTGTGAGCAGCCCTCCAACTGGCGTAGCAAAATTTCATTGCACGAATATTTAAGTGAAGCCGGAGTGACTGCGATTTCGGATGTCGATACGAGAGAGATTACCAAAATTTTAAGAGATCAGGGTGCGCAACGGTCCGTGATTTTTTCCGTAAAAGACGCCAAAGGAAATGTCGAAGCGCACGCGAAAAAACTTCTTGAAACCGTTCCGGATATGGAAGGGCTTGATCTCGTAAGTCTCGTCAGTTGTAAAAAACCTTACGTCTTCCAAGAGGGGGCTCAGAAACATTCGCCTTTGATTGTTGTTTACGATTTTGGAGTGAAGACAAATATTTTAAGACTCGCGGGCCAAAATGGTTGCAAAGTTTGGGTCGTTCCTTACGACATGCCTTATGAAGAAGTCGCGAAAGAAAATCCAGCGGCGGTCTTACTGGCAAATGGCCCTGGCGATCCGGCTAAAGTTCCGGGCACCGTTAAAGAAATTCAGAAGATGATCGGAAAAACCCCCATCCTTGCGATCTGCATGGGGCATCAGCTTTTAGCGCGAGCGATCGGTGGCGAAACTTACAAACTCAAATTTGGACATCACGGATCGAACCAACCCGTACAAGATCTCGAGACGGGTCGAATCATGATCACGTCTCAAAATCACGGGTTTTGTGTGAAGGAAGAGAGTATTAAAGATAAAGATGTGCGGGTCAGCCACATCAACTTAAACGACAAAACAGTCGAAGGTTTAACGTCGAAAAAACTTGGGTTTTACAGTGTCCAGTTTCATCCCGAAGCCAAACCGGGACCCAGCGATGCTTCTGTCATTTTTGATATCTTCATGAAAGGGTATGTGAAATGAGCGCCACCAAAGGTTCCGACAAACACAAACTCATGCATCCAGATTTTGAGTCGATTGTGTCGACGATTTTACAGTCGGTAAAAAAAGAAGACTTAGCAGAGCTTCGCAAAGATTTTCACGCGCGTTTGCGGATTACTCTCACGCAACCCGATCGCGAGGATTTAGTCGAAGACCTTTGGGATTTCTTTTATGACTGGTGTGTGTTCGAACGAAAACTTCCGGACGAAATGAAATCGATTGATGACGCGGTTTCAGTCCTCTGGGATCAAGTAAAGGTCGATAATCAACGCGGATTGTACACGGTGACTAAAATCGGTGACGATTCGATTAAGTTAAAAGAATTGTTTTCGAGTAAAGTCGTGAGCATCCCCAAAAAAGATGCATCTGATTTTATCGGAATTTCAAAAGGGGATATCATTGAAGGTCGTATCGTTGGCAAATTGAAATCGGATGGAAAAGATAACACGATTTTCAACTTTGCTCGCAAACCTTCGTTTCATCCCACTGAAGTGCACGAATATATTTTGAAAAAAGTGAAGCAATTTAAAAAGGACAAAGATTTTGATACGTATCAAACGTGGCTTTGGTTATTGGTCGGGATGTATTTAAAGCACCGGATCTATGATCATATGCCGATTGAAAAGATTTACGACGATAACAGCAGGATTTAAACAGTGCCCAAACGTACCGATATAAAAAAAATCATGTTGATTGGCTCTGGCCCGATAATCATCGGACAGGCATGCGAGTTTGATTACTCGGGAACTCAGGCGTGTAAGGCGCTGCGAGAAGAAGGTTACGAAGTGGTTTTGGTCAATTCCAATCCCGCAACGATCATGACTGATCCTGAGTTTGCGGATCGCACTTATATCGAACCCCTCAGCTTGGATTACGTCGAAGATATCATCCGGAAAGAAAGACCGGACGCGATTTTACCGACGATGGGTGGACAAACAGCTCTGAACGTCGCCATTGGACTTTCTGAAAAAGGGATTTTAAAAAAGTATAATGTTGAATTGATCGGTGCCAAAGAGAAGGCCATTCGTTTGGCAGAGAGCCGCGAACTCTTTAAAGGCGTTTTAGATCGAGTCGGCGTCGATTATCCCAAGGGCGGTTTCGCAAAAAACATGGACGAGGCGGAAGCCGTTGCGAAAAAAGTTGGATTTCCCGTCATTATTCGTCCGTCGTTTACGTTAGGCGGAACGGGTGCCGGAATGGCGTTTAATATCGAAGAATTCAAAGTGGAATGCGCGCGCGGTCTCGAGGCCAGTCCTGTAAGCGAAGTGCTCATTGAAGAATCGGTTTTGGGTTGGAAAGAATACGAACTCGAAGTGATTCGCGATACGAAAGACAATGTGATCATTGTCTGCTCCATCGAAAACTTGGATCCGATGGGAGTGCATACAGGCGACAGTATCACCGTTGCGCCTCAACAGACTTTGACTGATAAAGAATATCAAATCATGCGAGACTCTTCGATTCGCATTATTCGAGAAGTCGGCGTGGACACGGGCGGATCCAATATTCAGTTCGGCGTTTGTCCTGAGACGGGTCGACAAGTTGCTATTGAAATGAATCCTCGTGTTTCGAGAAGTTCGGCACTTGCGTCCAAGGCAACGGGTTTTCCGATTGCGAAGGTTGCGGCTAAGCTTGCCGTCGGTTACACGCTCGATGAAATTCCAAATGACATCACTAAGGTGACGCCTTCGTGTTTCGAACCGAGTATCGACTATGTCGTGACAAAAATTCCGCGTTTTGCTTTTGAAAAATTTCCAAGAAGTGATTCACGTCTCTCTCCCTCGATGAAATCAGTTGGGGAAGCAATGGGTTTTGGTCGAACTTTTAAGGAGTCGTTGCACAAAGCTTTACGCTCGCTTGAAATCAAACTCTGGGGATTAAACCCCATTGTTGAACGCCGAAAGTTACGTTCGGGTCAGTCTTGGCCCGAGGGAATTAAAAGTTATTTAAAAGAACCCAAGCCCGACAGACTTCTGTGGGTAGCCCAAGCTTTACGCGAAGGCGTTACGGTAGATGAAGTTTATCGGATAACGAAAATCGATAAATGGTTTTTAAACGAAATCGTTCACATTATTGACTGCGAAAAAGAAATTGCAACCTGGGCGGGTAAGCTCAACGATATTCCTTCACAGAAAATGACCGCCTGGAAGCGGATGGGTTTTGCCGACGCGGCAATTGCGCACTATATCAAATCGTCAGAAGACCAGGTCCGCGCTAAACGCCATCAATTGCATGTGATTCCTTCTTACAAAATGGTTGATACTTGCGCTGCAGAATTTGTGTCAACGACGCCGTATTTTTATTCGACCTACGAAAAAACCGGGGACGATGTTCCTGATACGGGCAAAAAAAAGGTGATGATTTTAGGCGGCGGCCCCAATCGCATTGGACAAGGGATTGAGTTTGACTACTGTTGCGTTCAAGCTTCGTTCGCACTTCGCGAAGAAGGCTATGAAAGCATCATGGTCAATTGTAATCCCGAAACGGTCTCAACCGATTATGACATCAGCGACAAACTTTATTTTGAGCCGTTGTTCTTAGAAGATATTTTGAATCTGATTGAAAAAGAAAAACCTCACGGACTTGTAGTGCATTTCGGGGGACAAACACCTCTTAACTTGAGCCGACAACTTTCAAAATACAACGCTCCGATTATTGGAATGGATGCAAAGGCGATTGAAGTCGCTGAAGACAGAGATAAATTCAGAGCGCTTTGTTACGAACTTTCGATCGAGCAGCCCCAGAGTGTGACGGTCAATCAACCCGCTCAAGCTTTAGAAGCGGCTGAGCAACTCGGGTTTCCTCTTTTAGTGCGTCCCTCTTTTGTTTTAGGCGGAAGAGGAATGGAAATTATTTACAATTCAAGAGATTTCCAAAAGTGGCTGATGAAGGGAATTGAGATTTCTCCCGAAGCGCCTCTTCTGATTGATCGCTATTTAAGAAATGCGATTGAAGTGGATGTCGATGCGATTTGCGATGGAGAAGAGGTTCATATCTGCGGAATCATGGAGCAGGTGCAGGAAGCCGGCGTGCATTCTGGAGATTCGGGATGTTCTGTTCCTCCAATGACGCTTTCTCAGAAAATCCAGGATGATTTAAGAGATCAAACAACAAAGATTGCCTTGGCCATGAAGGTAAAGGGCTTACTCAATATTCAATGGGCGATTGAAGACGGAAAAATCTACGTCTTGGAAGTAAACCCCCGAGCCTCGAGAACCGTTCCTTTCGTGAGCAAAGCGAATGGAATTCCCTACGCGAAGATTGCAATGAAAGTCATGCTTGGGAAGAAACTCAAAGAGTTTGGAGATTTAAGATCGCATTCGACACTTTTTTACGTCAAAGAAGCCGTGTTTCCGTTTAGCCGTTTTCCAGGGACCGATATTATTTTAGGCCCCGAAATGCGATCGACCGGAGAAGTGATGGGTGTCGGCAAAACATTTGCGGAAGCTTTCGGTAAATCGATCATCGCCTCCGGATTTAAAGTTCCTCTCACCGGGAATGTGTTTTTGAGCGTTCGCGATGTCGATAAAGAGGGCATTTTGAGTGTTGCAAAAGACTTAACGGAGCTTGGATTTACTCTTTGTGGTACGCGCGGGACAGCAGAATTTCTGCAAAAACAAGGACTTACCGTCAAAGCGGTGAACAAAGTCAACGAAGGTCGACCCCACTGCGTTGATCTCTTGAAAAATGGCGAAATTCAGTTAGTCATTAATACCTCGGCATTAGGAATTCATGAAGTAGGCGCCGCATACGATTTGAGGCGTACCACTTTAATGAGAAATATTTGTTATTTTACGACAGTGGCTTCGGCACGAGCCGGTGCACAAGCAATACGAGAACTTAAAAAAGTTCAATTGGAGACCCACTGTTTGCAAGAGAGAGTATGAGATGAGTGCAGTACCGATGACCCTTAAAGGGAAACAAAAACTCGAAGAAGAAATCAAACACTTAAAAACGGTTGAACGGCCAAAAGTGATTGAAGAAATTGCGGTCGCTCGCTCTTACGGAGATCTCTCTGAAAATGCGGAATACGATGCGGCAAAAGAGAAACAATCTTTTATCGAAGGACGCATCAAAGAAATTGACGATAAATTAGCGCGTGCTCAAGTCATCGATATTTCCGAAATTAAAACGGACAAAGTAGTGTTTGGAGCAAAGGTAGAATTAGCGGACACCGATAGCGGCGATAAGAAAAATTACGCCATCGTCGGCGCTGATGAAGCGGATATTAAACAGGGACTTCTTTCAATTGATTCTCCTGTCGCACGACAACTTTTGGGCAAAAAAGAAGGTGACGTCGTAACGATTCGCATTCCTAAAGGTGTGGTCGAGTACGAAATCCTTTCTGTCTCGTATGAGTGATATCCTCGAAAAGGAAATCACTTACATCAAGGGGGTCGGCCCCCAACTCGCAAAAGTTTTACACAAAAAAGGAATCGATACGGTCGAGGATGCACTTTATTTTGTGCCTCGAATGTATGAAGACCGTCGCCGGATTTTTCCGATTGGGAGTGTGAGGCCGAATACGATTGTCACAGTCGTTGGAAAAGTGGCTCGCAACCGGCAGGTCGGCATGGGGCGATTCAAAAAAAGATTTGAAGTCACTTTAAAAGACGAAACCGGAGAACTGCTCCTCACTTGGTTTCATGCCTATCCGAGCATGAAAGAAGAATTTGCCGTAGGGAATTCTTTTGCAGTGAATGGGGAAGTAAAGTACTTCGGGGGCTCGGCGCAAATTGCGCATCCCGAATACGAAAAAATCGAAGAGTGGACGGACGGGAAACCGAAAGTCTCCATTAACTTTGGAAGAATTGTCCCGGTATACAGTGAAACCGAAGGTTTGCATCAGAAAACGATTCGAAAAATCATGGGCGAAGTCATTCGCACGTCGGTGGGCGAACTTCATGACTCTTTACC
Organism: uncultured Bdellovibrionales bacterium; assembly: GCA_937903155.1. GTDB lineage: Bacteria > Bdellovibrionota > FAC87 > UBA2466 > UBA2466 > CALCZU01. The sequence continues at coordinate 9,091 of CALCZU010000114.1, read as the reverse complement.
TGAGGATTTGCGCGTAAAACACGCGTTGCCCTCGTTGCGGCAAAGTTTTATTGAATTACACTTTCCGAAAGATATTCCCGATTCAGGACTCCCTTCCCAAGCTTTACAAAGAATTATTTTTGAAGAGTTTTTTGTTTTGCAACTGGGGCTTGGTTTAAGAAAACGTGAAAACCAAAAGAAAATCGCTCCGGCTCTCAAGAACGTGAATGGAACGCTAGAGAAATACATCGCTGAACTTCCGTTTAAACTCACAGGAGACCAGAAAAAGGTTGTCGAGCAAATCACAAAAGATATTGCAAAGACGACGATGATGACACGTTTAGTACAAGGGGATGTGGGTTCGGGAAAAACCGCGGTGGCCTTTGCGGCAGCAGCGGTGGCTGCAAGTTCAGGGTATCAAACGTCGATGATGGCGCCCACTGAGCTTTTAGCTCAGCAGCATTTGATCACGGCAACAAAACTTTTACCGAATTTTCGAACCGCGCTTTTAAGTAGCGACACTTCTAAAGATAAAGAGTTGCACCGTCGAATTCAGGCAGGCGAAGTGGATTTGGTAGTGGGAACGCACGCGCTTTTTCAAGAAGGTGTGAAGTTTAAAAAGTTAGGACTTGTTGTTGTCGACGAACAACATCGGTTCGGCGTTGAACAACGTGCCGAGCTTTTAAAAAAGAGTGAGAAGGGAAACGCCCATCTGTTAATGATGACTGCAACACCGATTCCCCGAACACTCGCGCTCACACTCTACGGAGATTTAGAGTTGAGTATCATCCGAGAGAAACCCCAGAATCGAAAACAGATTCACACTCGCATTATCAAAGAGCGCGATCTGCCAAGACTGTATCAAAAGATGCGGGAGACGGTCGCTCGTGGCGAGCAAGTTTACGTCATTTACCCACTCATCGAAGCGTCCGAAAAAATAGAATTAAAATCGGCGACCGAGATGTACGAGAAATTACGCAAAGAAATTTTTCCCGAGCTTCGATTGGCTCTTTTGCACGGGCGAATGAAAGCGGATGAAAAAGACCGCATATTAAAAGCCTTTAAGAGCAAAGAATTCGATATTTTAATTTCGACGACGGTGATCGAAGTGGGAATCGATATCCCTAATGCCACTTTAATGGTGATTGAGCATCCGGACCGACTGGGGCTTTCGCAGTTGCATCAATTGAGAGGACGGGTAGGGCGGGGCGATAAGCAATCCGAATGTATTTTGGTTGTGGAGTCGTTTATCACTCCGAGACTCAGAGTCATGGAAAACTCTGAAGATGGTTTTGTGATCGCAGAAGAGGATTTGAAATTTAGAGGGCCTGGGGAGTTTCTAGGAACTCGACAAAGTGGTTTACCTGGTTTTAGAGTCGGGCATATCTTGCGTGACGCGAATCTTTTAGAAGTTGCGAAAGAAGAAGCGGAGCTGATTTTAGAAAAAGACCCAAAACTCAAGCTTCCTGAAAATGCAGGTCTTCGCAAAATGGTCGAAACTCGATGGAAACAAAAAATTGAACGTTTAAGAGGTGGCTGATGGACTTAGGACTCAAAGGAAAAGTGGCTCTTGTTTTCGGTGGCAGTTCGGGAATTGGATTTTCGATTGCAGAAGGACTGGTGCACGAGAGCGCGCACGTAATTGTAGCGAGTCGGGATTTTAATAATGTGGATAAGGCTGTGAAATATTTAAAACGAATTAATCCCACCTGCAAAATCATGGGAAAACAAATCGACTTATCGGATCCTAAGAAATTGCAGAAAGGTCTGGTTGAGATTCTAAAGCAAACTTCGGTCGACATTTTAATTAATAATGTGGGAGGTCCAGCAAGTGGACTCACTCAAGACATTAAGCTTGAGGATTGGGATAAGGGATATCAAAGTCTTTTGCGTTCGAATATTCACGCAACGAAAGGGGTCATTCCTGGGATGAAGAAGAAAAAGTGGGGACGGATTTTAACCATCACTTCAACATCTGCTCGAGAAATCATTCCGAAACTTCCGGTGAGTGCTACCTTTCGCGCGGGATTAACGGCTTACGCAAAAATCCTTGCGAAGGATATCGGGCGCGATGGAATTCTTGTGAACAATCTTCTCCCTGGTCCTACAAACACGGCGCGTCTGACAGAGCTTAAAAAGAAAAGCCCGGCCTTTTTCAACTCGATGGCGCAAGAGACGGCGTTGGGAAGAATTGCAGAGCCGGACGAAATTGCGCGCGTCGCTGTTTTTCTCTGCTCCGCTGCAAATTCGTATATCACAGGCACGGATGTTCTAGTCGATGGCGGATATACAAAGTCGTTGTAGCAATTGACGTGTAGCAAATTGACCCTATCGGGAAGTTCCCGCAAAATATCTCTGCTGTTCAATCCACTTTAAACCAGGAGATAAAATGAAACTTTCAGCAATGCTGTTTGGCGTTCTGTTTTCTTTTTCAGCTTTTGCGGGCTCGCATTTTTTAGCGGCTCGTTCTTCGACGGGATTCGCGCTTTATAATCCTGCCGCGAATGATGTGACCTTGAACGTGAATGCATTAGGAATGTGGTCTTACCGCGAACAAGACGTTTTCACCGCGGCTGGAAATCCTACTCGCCCTCATGCGTTGAAAGGCTACATCGTTCCTGGCAAGACAGAAGGCGCGCTTTTAGTGAGATTGAGCACCGGTCAATTCCAAGTAGCAGGAACGAATTTTCAAGTCACCATCCCGAGCCATCAAAAAATCGCCTTCGTGATCAATGACGATCTAAATTCCATCGTTGGAAACGGATTCAAAGATAATCACGGCGAACTTCTTTTGAAATGGACAACGACGGACAATAAAGACGTGAAGTTAAATATCGAAGAGCAGGACTTTGATATTTTAGACTAGAAAGCAGTCGTTGCGAGGAGCCGTAGGCGACGAAGCAATCTCGCCGATAACAAGAGCGCTCTTCTGCAGCGAGATTGCTTCGTCGCCTGCGGCTCCTCGCAACGACGGTGTTGGCCCTGTGGACTTTACTAGTTCACAGGGCTTTTTTACGTTTTGATGATGAGATTAGAAAGTGTTTGGACAGAACACGTTCACGAGTTGAACGAGTTTGCTCGATGCAGGTCCCTGTCGTTTTTTAGCAGGAGTGCCACAACCGCCCGTAGAATAGAGCACGAGATCCGTTCCAGCGACAATACTCGAAGCGGGAGCATCGCAGAGCGAGTTTGGTTTTTCCTCAATCTTTTCGGCTTTCGCAAGTTCAACCACGCTAGTGAGATCTTTTGAAAGAGAGATTTTTCTCTCTTCAGTCAGCACGAAAGAGCTTGGAGTCGATCGTCCAAAGACTTTCGTAATCACAACCTTATCTTTGTAGACATCACATTGAACTCCCCCACCATTCTCAGGCGGTGTAAAGCCAGCGCCGCTCGATTTAGTGACTAGAGGACCTTCTGCGTTTGCAAAGAGGGCTGTAAAGCCCGCAGATACCAAAAATAGACCGAATGATAATTTTTTCATGTTTTCTCTCCAAATTTATCTCTACATTGAGATTCTCTTTGCTCTCAGCAAACTCCGGGCCAAATTTTTGTATCTTGAAATCAGCCTATCGTTTAGCGTTTTGTGAGACGGAAAGGCATCCTCAATTCTCCGGTGTCGAAGAGATTTTTTGAGTAGCCGATGGGATGAGTCCGCATCCAAATTATTCAACCACGACAAGGGAATTTCCTATCATACGCCGAGTCAAAATAACTCGCGCTCGCTAGAAATAAGTTTCACTCGTGATGAAATTTTTTCGCTGCGAGTTACAAATCTTTCTCGTTTGATGAGTCGCATCAAAAATCAATACGCCGCGAAAAAAAAATGAAAATTTTTCAGATAAGTTTGCATCATTTTCTAGAATTCATGATGCGGTGTGGATTACTCCACTCAAATTAAATACTTAACATTCTGCCGCAACTTATGTATCTTTTAATTAATTCGTTCTTTATTAGTAGTACCAAACAGAATTCTTAAACCGTCACCTACACTATTTGTAATGTAGGTGAATATAACAAGTGAGGAAACATGAAACATAATCCTAGTGGGTTAGTAAAAAGTGTAGGCTTGTTTGTGGCGGCTATTACTCTTTGTGCTGCGCAAACATCAAAAGCTGGAGTCGGCGGGTTCGTCGATGCTCAAGCAATCAGCGGTACAAATGCCACTGCAAATGCAACAGCTCAAAACAGCGTTGGATTCGCAGTTGCTGACGGTGCAGTTTATCTTTCAAAGGAATTGGGTAAAGGAAAAGTATTATTAGATCTTCCTTTTGCTTACACCAATGGTTCGGCTGCCGGAACTTTGGGTTTTGCTGCTGCAGCAAAAGCTCAAGCGTTCGTGAACTTTGGATATGATTTCGGTCTTGATTGGACCTTAGGCCGTTTCGACAGTCCATTTGTCTCTGTTGAGTCAAATGATTCTGTTAACTTGGCTTATGCGTTTCAATCCGGCTTATATGCTGCTCTTCCTCACATCCACCAAGGGTTGATGTTGAATTACGCGATCCAAGGCTTCTCAGTAAAAGCTTTGGTATCTAATAACGCTGGAACAGCAACACGTGCCGATGCTGGTAATGCTTACGCTGAAAACTATGAATATGGTGTCTTAGCGAAATATGCTCATGATATGTTCTGGGTAGGCGCTGGATTCTATCTTCACAAGCCAGCTGCTGGTACAGAAACAGGAACATTGATTGACATTTCCGCTGGAACAAAAGTCAGCGATCTTGCAATCGATTTAGAAGCCGTGATGACAAAAGTACCGGTTTCTGGAGCTGACAGTGGCTTCGCTGTTGCCGCGAACTTCTGGTACACGATCAACAAAACTTGGGGAGTTGGAATCCGTCCTGAATACAACAGCAAGCTTACAAACGTGTATGCTGTTGGAACAGGTGCTAATTACAGCCAATTCCAAGTCACTGCAGGACCTTCTTGCAATTTGACAGAAGATCTCAAAGTCAGATTGAACTACGTGTTTGCTTCCACAAAAGGCAACACAACTGCATCTACTGCAACAGTTCCTTCTGCAACTTGGACCGATGCCGGAACAAGCACCAGCTCACACGCTGGAGTTCTTTCCGCAGTGTACAAGTTCTAAGTTAGTTTAACTAAGACAGGCGACCTGAAATCAGGTCGCCTGTTTTTTTTTGGCTTTTAAAATTCTTCGACGCGCGTCATTGTGAAGATTCTTTCATATTCTTTTTTTATTTAAATAGCCGATAAGACTTAGAGGACCTCTAATGTCTTTATCTCACGAAGTTTATTCCCGTCATACGCTTGTGGTTTTCAAGCAATCTTCAGAGCTGAAAAAGCTCGAGCTTTCCCATATCTGGAATTCGGCTGTGATCCAATCCCATGACCAGTTACTGGCTTGTGTCGATAGGGCGTTTAAAAATGCGCAACGCCTTTTGGTGATTGTTTCTGAAACTGATTTTGAAAAGACGAAAGTGCTTCTGAATTTGCGGATGCAAAGAGAAAATAGCGTCGCCTTTGGATTACTCGTTGTGACCAAAGAACCGTCGAAGTTCATGGAAAAAGAAGGCGGGCCGACAGAGCTATTAGATGCGGTTTCGGAGAAAGAAGCGAAGAAGGATATCCATCTTTCGCTCCTAAGAGCCGTCCGATTCCTTTCCTTAACTGAATCCAAGGGGATGCAGAAGATCGGGCGTAGAACGCTAGAACGGATGAACGAGATCTTTATTGATCTTTCTGCAGAGAGAAACCCTGAAAAACTTTTAGGCAAAATCCTGACAAAGACCATGCAAGTAACCAACGCTCATGCGGGTGCGCTTTCAATGGTTCAAGAGACCGATGGTGAACTTTATTTTAAATTGAAAATTACGGCGGAAGGCACTGACGAACCGATTTTTCAAACGACTTCGATGCGAGTCGTTGAGAATAGTTTTTGTGGATATGTCGCTTTAACCGGCAAAATTCATAACGTCAGCGATTTAGGAACCCTTCGACCGACTTCGATGCCCCAGATGAGTCGAATGTACGATTTTGACGCGAATGGAAAAGCAGTCTGCGTTGTGACCGTGCCCCTTAAAAACAGCCGCAACGAAGTGATTGGAGTCTTGCAGCTTCTCAATAAAAAAGATGAGAGAGATCCCACCGGCAATGGAATTTGTCCTTTTGAAGGGGAAGACGAAAGTATTTTGATGTCATTTGCGACACAAGCGGCGATTTGTCTTGAGAACGTCGATTTGTACGCGGATATTCAGCGCCTTTTCGAAGGCTTTGTGAAAGCTTCGGTGACGGCGATTGAGTCGAGAGATCCCAGTACGGGTGGGCATTCCGAAAGAGTGGCTAAGATCTGCGTCGCATTAGCACGGGCGACGACCGATATCGAAACCGGAATCTATCGTTCGGTGAAGTTTAAAGAAGAAGAAATTCGTGAGCTCGAATACGCGGCCATGCTTCATGACTTTGGAAAAATCGGAGTTCGCGAGGAAGTCTTGGTGAAGGCGAAGAAACTTTATGCTCACCAACTCGAAGGCATTCAAGAGCGAATCAAAATTTGTAAAGCGGCGGCGAAAATCGACTATCTCGAAAAACGTTTAAAACGCGCTGGAAAAGACTCTGACCTCGAAAAGAAATATCTCGAGCGGGTGGCTCAGATTGAAGGTTACTCCGAAATTATTCTTCTCACGAACGAGCCAACGATTCTCATGCAAGAAAATATGCAGCTGCTTGAAAAGATTCGTTCGGAGCAGCTGATGTTACCGGATGGTTCGAACATCGCTCTTTTGACTGAAGACGAATACAAAGCTTTATCCGTCACCAAAGGTTCATTGACTGAGATCGAACGACTCGAAATCGAATCCCACGTCCGACATACTTATCAGTTTTTAAAAATGATCCCGTGGACGAAAGATTTCAAGCACCTGACCGAGATTGCTTACTGTCATCACGAGAAATTAGACGGGACAGGATACCCCCGGGGACTTGTTTCCCATGAGATTCCTCTTCAATCGAAGATCATGACAATTGCGGACATTTTTGACGCCTTAACCGCTTCCGACAGATGGTATAAAGAGGCCGTCACGGTTGAAAAGGCGATTCAAATTATCGCAGAAGAAGTGGCCTTAGGAAAAATTGATCCAGTCCTATTTGAGATTTTTGTCCAGAAAAAACTTTTCGAAGTCACTCACGCCAAACTCCTCAATCACGTCGCTTAAACGCGATGAGCAATCAAGCAGTTAAACAAATCGACGGCAGAATTTTCCCTGTAATGGGAAAAAACCTGCAGTTGTCCTGTCAATTCATTGACAAAAAATTTGATAAACCCTAAAATAGTAAGAGTAATATCCTTCTGTAAAAAATTAATCCCAGAAAAAAGAAAAAAACTGAAATAACCACTACGAACACGGATAGCTTTTTGTATCCGTCTAGGTAATTTTATTTTTAAGGAGCCCCCGAATGAATCGAGTTCTGCTCTATGAGCCCGATGTTGAGTTGGGAAATCGCTGTAAGGAATACCTCGAGGAAAAAAACTACTGGGTGATCCACGAGTGGGATAAGGCGAATGCCGAGATGATTTTTTCGAAGCAGTTCTTTCATCTCTGCGTTTGGCGTGCGGAATCCGATGAGGAGCTCAAAGCCGTTCCAACGTTGCGTAAAATGCGCATGGATGCGGGTATTGTCGTCACGAGCAATCGGACGGAAGCAGGATTTGTCGTGCAAGCCATGCGCGAAGGCGCCTCTCATTATTGGAATCGTGCAGAAAGCGCCGAAACGCTGGAACTTGCTATTAAAGAAACGCTTTCTAAACTCATTCCCGATGGGTTAGTAGAAGAAATCGATTTTCCGTTTCAGGATTTTATCGGCCGCCATCCTAAAATCATCGACATCTTCCAAACAATTATCAGTATTAAAAACACCGACTCGACCGTTTTGATTACAGGTGAGAGCGGTACCGGAAAAGAAGTCGTCGCATCGGCGATTCATCGATTAAGTCCTCGAAACAAATCGCAGATGGTTGCGATTAACTGCGGAGCGATCCCAGGAAGTCTGATTGAGAGCGAGCTTTTCGGCCATGTGAAGGGCGCATTTACCGGCGCCACACACAATCGCCTAGGAAGATTTCAATTGGCGGGGAGTGGAACGTTGTTTTTGGACGAAATCACCGATTTGCCCATGGACCTCCAAGCAAAGCTACTTAGAGCCATTCAAAATAAAACTTTTGAATCAGTCGGAAGTCCTGTAAGTCAGACTTTGGAAGCAAGAATCATCGCAGCCACGAATCAGGATTTAGAAACTGCAGTCGCGGATAAGAAGTTCAGAGAAGATCTTTTCTACCGCTTAAACGTGATTCCAATTTACATTCCGCCGTTGAGAAGTCGTAAATCGGATATTCCGCTGCTTGTAAAATCCTTCATGGAAAAATTCTCCAAAGAATACGACAAGCCTTTCGAGGGAATTTCGTCAGACGCGATGAGAACGCTGATGGATTACCAATGGCCTGGGAATGTACGCGAGCTCGAAAATTTGATTGAAAGAGTGATTGTGCTGAAACGCGGACCGGGTGCCATCGAAGTGAAGGATCTCCCCGTCCAGTATTTCAAAAACGTTCGTTTGGACCGTTACGTCGCAAACGTAGCACTTCCAGAAGATGGCTTAGACTTCAACGACGCTGTTAATGAATTCGAAAACGAGCTAATCCTCCAAGCGCTTCAAAAAACGAACGGCAACAAGAATAAAGCCGCGACGCTGCTGAATTTGAACCGCACGACGCTCGTCGAAAAGCTTAAACGCAAAGGCCTCCGCCTCGCGTGTTAAGGCGACTCCTTTACTTTTCTAAACACTGTCGATATGCCCTGTCCTACCCGTCTTTGCGTGGAGGTTGCGCTCCACCAGTTAATGAAACCGAATTCGCGCCTGACCCGTCTTTGCGAGGAGCCGCAGGCGACGAAGCAATCTCGCAGTACTTGAGAAGAATCTTGGATGCGGCGATAGAGCGGTCGTCAAAATTTAAAATTGTGGGATCCGCTTATGTTAGAGAGGATTTTTCGGGGGCGTGTCGCCCTGGCGCTGCGGATTGGAGCGTTGCTATCTAGCAGTCCAGGATTGCCAATGGTATGGACCCCGCTCTTTCAAAACCCCAACAGAGGGG
>CALCZU010000113.1 GCA_937903155.1 uncultured Bdellovibrionales bacterium | reverse complement strand
ACGCTCATGAAGACGGATATTTCTGAGAGCTTAGGTGGAAAACTTTATTTTAATACGTTTGGAAGCGATCCGTACCAGACGGCCCAAGCGAAAGCGACGCTCGAAATTATTCAAGAAGAAAAGCTCATCGAAAATGCAAAATTGCGCGGTCAGTATCTGATGGAAGGATTAAAAGAACTGCAAACGCGTCATCCACTCATCGGCGACGTGAGAGGTCGCGGGCTGATGCTGGCGTTGGAGCTTGTAAAAAATCGTGAGACGAAAGAGTATGCGCCGAAAGAGACTGCAGCGTTGATGGAACTTGCAAAAGACAAAGGCGTTTTAATTGGAAAAGGTGGGCTTTTTGGAAACGTGATTCGTTTTTCTCCTCCTTTGATGATTACACAAGCCGATTGCGATCGACTGCTTAAAGTTTTAGACGAGTCGTTACACCATATCGAAAGCCAAGGAGTCTCTTGACGAATCGATTGAAAATGGAATTTCTGGGATTCGAAGTCGAAAATCCCTGGTGTGTTGCTTCGGCGCCGCCGACAGCGACAGGTAAACTCATGGCCGAGGCTTTTGATGCCGGGTGGGGAGCGGCGATTATGAAGACCGTGGGTCCTGTGGAAGAACCCATCATCAATGTCACTCCTCGCATCCACACTTACAAGAAGTGGAATCGCGAAATTGCGATGCAAAATATTGAACTCATTACCGACCGAAAACTTTCGGTTTGGCTCGAAGAATTAAAAGTCTTAAGAAAATTGTATCCTAAAAAACGAATTATTGGTTCGATCATGGCGCCGGGTCAGGACATGAATGCCTGGGCGAAATTGATTGAAGATATGAATCGTGTCGGTTGCGATGCGATTGAACTCAATTTAGGGTGTCCTCACGGAATGCCCGAGCGGGGGATGGGTTCGATCTGCTCTCAGGATCCCGAAATCACCTACAATATTGTTTCGACGTGTAAATCGGTTTCGAAAGTTCCTATTTTGACGAAACTCACACCGAATGTGACTCATCTCAAAGTGATTGCAGAGGCGGCAAAACGGGGTGGTTCGGATGCCATTACTGTCATCAACACAGTCAATGGAATTATCGGAATTGATATTTATAAAAAAGAACCGCATCTCTCTGTGAATGGTTACACCGCTATCGGAGGAATTTCAGGAAATGCGGTCAAACCTATCGGGTTAAAATGTGTCGCTGAATGCAAAGAAGCAACAGGGCTTCCGATTTCTGCCGCGGGAGGCATTTCGACGTGGTCCGATGGCGTGGAATATTTATTAATGGGAGCAGGACAACTTCAAATTTGTACTGAGATCATGGTTCGCGGATTTAAAATCATTCAAGGTTTGAATCAAGGGCTTGAAAACTACATGAATGAAATGGGGGTGAGTTCCGCTCAAGAGCTTGTCGGCGATCTCTATAAACGCGTCACAAGCTTTAGCCACCTGCTTTCCCTTTCGAGTTCGAATAAAGTCGCTGTCAACGAAGACACTTGTACGGGATGTAAATTGTGTGTCACCGCCTGTGATGATGCCGCTTACAAGGCGTTGAGAATGGAATCTCTTCCCGATGCCAAACGCAGCACGGGCACACGTGAGGTGGCGAAAGTCATTTTGGAAAACTGCACGGGCTGTAATCTTTGCGTTGCGGTTTGTCCGGTCCCTGATTGCATGACGTTATATGATTCGAAACAGAGCTTTCCCTATGAATTGCATTCCAGCTACGCCGAAAGCACTTTGAAATGACCTACTCCAACGATGATTTAAAAATCACACAAAAATCAGAACGCACTTGGGGAGTTTGGAATTACGCGGCTCTTTGGATCAGCACGAGTCTTTGTATTCCAACCTATATGCTCGCGAGTTCGCTCATCGAAGGCGGAATGAATTGGTGGCAGGCTGTCCTCACCGTTTTTTTGGGGAATACAATCGTGCTTATCCCAATGGTACTGAATGGACATGCGGGAGCTGAATACGGAATTCCTTTTCCCGTTTTTGCCAGAGCGAGTTTTGGCATTCGAGGGGCGAATATTCCGGCGTTGCTAAGAGCGATCGTTGCTTGTGGTTGGTTTGGGATTCAGACTTGGATTGGCGGCTATGCACTTTATCAATTAATTAATGTTTCGTTTCCCGGAATTGGGTTTCTTCCCAATATTTTTCCGGCGTCGTTGCGACTTGAGACCGGACCTGCCATTACGTTTTTGATTTTTTGGGCGCTCAATATGTGGGTTGTCTACAAGGGAATCGAAAGCATTAAAAAACTTTTACTTTTCAAAGCGGTCTTTCTGCCATTCTCGGCTTTGGCGCTTTTGTATTGGGCCGTGATTGCGGCCGACGGCGTGGGACCGATTCTCGCTCAGCCGTCGAAGTTTAAAACCGCTTCTGAGTTTTGGAGTTTTTTCTTTCCGGCGTTAACGGGCATGGTCGGTTTTTGGGCGACCCTTTCGCTCAATATTCCTGACTTCACGCGGTATGCAGTCTCGCAGCGCGCGCAGGTCGTGGGGCAGGTGATCGGGCTTCCACCTTCAATGACGGCATTTGCTTTCATCGGTGTCTTTGTGACAAGTGCCACCGTCATCGTATACGGAAGTCCTATTTGGGACCCGGTCCAGCTTGCTGGTAAATTTGATTCTCCAATGTGGGTCACTTTTTCGATGTGTGCTGTCGTGTTATCGACGTTAGCCACCAATATTGCAGCGAATATTGTGAGTCCTGCGAATGATTTTTCGAATCTCAATCCGCGAAAAATTGATTTCAAAATCGGCGGGTACATTACAGGAGCCGTGGGACTTTTGATTCAACCGTGGAAACTGATTTCCGATCCGAGCGGATATATTTTTACTTGGCTCATTGCGTATTCGAGTCTCTTGGGACCCATTGGCGGAATTATGATCAGTGATTACTTCTTCTTGAGAGCTAAGAAGCTACATGTCGAAGAACTTTATTCGGAACAAGGGCGTTACTGGTATCAAAATGGATTTAATCGTTCGGCGATTGCTGCATTGTTGCTAGGAATTCTTCCCAATATCCCAGGCTTTCTCACAACGATTGGAGTTCTTTCAAAAGACGTCTTTCCTGCTATAATAACAGGGATGTATCATTATGCGTGGTTTGTGGGATTTATTGTAAGCGGTGTGTCCTACTTTACTTTGATGAAAATGTCTCATCGAGTTCCTGCACGTTAACTGTTCCAAACTGAAAATCAAAAGTTGATCGAAACACTCAAGGTGTTAAGATGCTTTTTCGTTTCCAAAACAAAGAGGTCGGTATGTTCAAGAGTTTCTCAGCTATTGGCATTCTTCTTTTTACTCGCATTTTATTCTCGGCAACCGATCCCTCTGAAATCGTGCGTTCAGGCGAAGAAAAAATGCGGGGAGATAGCACTCAAGTCTTGATGACGATGAGCGTTTCGCATGCGGACTATAAACGCGATCTCAAGCTGCGTTCGTGGACCCTTGGAAAAAATAAATCTCTAGTCGAGATTTTGAAGCCAGTGAAAGAAGAGGGCGTGACCTCTTTACGTTCAGCGACCGAAATGTGGAACTACTTACCTAAAACCGACCAAGTGATCCGAGTTCCGAGCTCCATGATGCTTCAATCTTGGATGGGAAGCGATTTTACCAATGATGATCTCATGAAAATGAGCTCTTTGAACACCGATTATACCCACCAACTGAAGGGCGTAAAAAAATTAAACGGTGAAGACACTTACCTCATTCAGTGCACCCCTAAAAAGAATGCCCCCGTCGTTTGGGGAAAAGTTCTTTACTGGGCGCGTACCGAAGACAATTTGCCCGTGAAAGAAGAATTTTTTGACGACAAGGGAGTTCGTGTCCGAACTCTTCATCTGTCTGGATTTAAACAGATGGATGATAGGACTGTTCCCACCGTCTTAAAAATCCAAAGAGAAGAAAATCCTAACGAGAGCACAACAGTGACGTACGAAAAAATCCTTTATAATCGTGCCGTGACTGAGAAGCTTTTCGATAAGGATTCGATTCGCCGAACCTCCCAGCAGGGAAAACGCTCAAATGAAGGCTGGATTGAAGAACCTCTTTCGCCCAAAACCGGCGAAACCGCAGTCAATTAATTAGCTTTTTTAAAACTTAAAAATCTGGAAAGATGCTATGAAATCGTATTTCCTAAAACTCTGCTGGAAAAACATTTGGCGCAATCGTCGTAGGACTTTAATCACTGTAAATGCGATTGGGCTCGGGGTGATGTCACTCGTAGCGCTTCGTAATTATTACGACTGTTTTCATGAGCAAGTGATTCAAAACGTGATTCGGTACACAAACGGACATCTAGTTGTCTCCGCTCCCGGTTATCACGACAATCGCAATACTTCTTCCAATGTGAAAGATCCCAAAGCGATTCAAACTTGGCTAACGGAGAACAAGGATGTCAAGGCGTGGAGTTCTCGAGTCGCGGTGAATGGACTTCTTTCTTCTGCGAGAGGGTCGGCAAATATTATTTTTGCGGGTGTCGATGCCGCGAGTGAACCTAACGTCACGCAGTTTTCTAAAAATATCGTCGAAGGAAAGTATTTCGGCGCAAATGTCGCGAAACAAATTGTGATTGGGAAGAAGCTGTCCGAACTTTTACATGCCGAAGTCGGATCCAAAGTCGTCGCATTGACTCAAGGGGTAGATGGCTCGATTGGAAATGAACTTTTCTATGTCGCGGGAATTTTTGAGACTCAATCGGACGCCGATAAAGGAGTCGCGTTTATTCCGATTAACGAAGCGAGACTTCTGGCAAGCCTCCCCAATCAAGCGGTCAATCAGATAGCGATAGTTCTCAACGAACAAAAGGACATCGACCGGGTAAAAAATGCATTTATCAAAACTTTCGCGAGCGATATCGATTCTAAGAAAGTAGAAATTCTACCGTGGATGGAAGTTCAAAGACATATTCGCGCGATGATTGAATTAGACAAAGCCGTCAATCGCCTTCTGATGATTATCATTCTGTGTGTGGCAGCCCTTGGAATCGGAAATTCGATTCTGATGAGCATCATGGAAAGAACGCGAGAGTTCGGAGTCATGATGGCCATCGGAACGCGTAAAAAAGAAATCATTTCGATGGTCACAATCGAAACATTGATGATTAGCCTCGTCGGGATTGTCTTAGGAAATGCGTTGGCGGTTGGAATTATCACCTACTTCGGAAAAGTCGGGTTCGACCTAAAATGGCTAACGGCTCAAAAGCTTGTCATTGATGGGACAATAATCCAGACGGTGAGTTATCCGACGGTACAATGGTCGAATAGTCTTTCAGTCACCTGTGTCATTCTTCTTTTAACGCTGATTGTAGCGATTATGCCGGCCAGACACATCTCAAAGCTGAACCCAGTGCAGGCATTACGAGCAAATTAAGAACGGAGATCTTAAAATGAGCGTTTTAGAATTTAAAGGCGTCGACAAAGAATACTGTGCGGAGTCTTCGGGTCTTAAAAAAGTCAGTTTCAGAATAGAGCAGGGCGAGTTTACAGCCCTTGCAGGCCCTTCGGGTTCGGGAAAGACAACGATTTTAAATTTAGCCGCAGGTTTGGATTTTCCCACAAGGGGATGCGTGACTTTAATCGGTCGAGATTTGTCATCGATGAAACGAGAGGAACTGGATTACTTAAGACGGAATAACTTAGGCTTTATCTTTCAGGCGTATAATCTTTTCCCCGTCTTAACCGCCATCGAAAACGTTGAGTACCCACTCGCGTTACAAAATGTTCCCGCCAAGGAACGTCGCGAAAGAGCTCATGCTGCACTGACTGAGGTGGGTCTCACTTCTTATGCTTCTCGTTTTCCTAATCAGCTTTCAGGGGGTCAGCAGCAACGAGTCGCCATCGCGAGGGCCATGGTGTCGGCCCCAAAGCTTGTCTTTGCGGATGAACCGACCGCCAACCTCGATTCTAAATCAGCAGATAAGCTTCTTGATCTTTTTAGCAGTCTCAATGAAACCACGAAAACCACTTTTTTGTTTTCTTCTCACGATCCCCGGGTGTTAAATAGTGCAAAGAGAGTCATCTCTCTCATGGACGGGACGATCAAAGATGATTACTGGAAACCTTTGGAAAAAAAATCGAACGAAGTGTCTTATCTCGATCCTATTCGCTCTGAGCCCAATGAGGCTGACCTCGCAAGAATCAAATCCGCTTACGAGCTCATTTAGAGGTCAGCTGAAACCCATCGTGGGTGTGAAACAACTCCGACAGGAGAATCTCTACGAAAATTCGACGATTCCTTATCAAGAAGATCGCTTAAGACTTGAAGCGACTCTGACCAAGGGGTGGTTCTATGCTGAAGTCGCCGATGAAACCCTCTATCGAATCGAGAGAAAAAACGCCGCTTTTTTGCCATTTGCTTTTACCGAAAGCGAACCTTTTTGGAATGCCGAATGGAAAATCGAGGAGAGGGACAACTCCCTCTTAAAAACGCGATTGGACAGAGCGTACATTCAAGCGTCTTTTGAACCTGTCGAGATCCGAATCGGAAAACAGGTCATTCCCATTGGCGTCGGCCATCTTTTTTCTACTGTATCGCAAACCCGTCGATATGCGTTTACGGATGTCGACCCGGAGTACGATCGCACGGAGGATGCTGTCACCGTACTTTGGAAGAAAGGCGTTCGACTCGACGCGCGCTATCTCCCCCGAGACAAAGGAAAAGAGCGCGACAATTTTCATTTGCGATGGCTTTTCGATTTTGAAGGAGCCGATGCTGTTCTCGGTGCCGGCCAAACGGATGGAAAACACTTTGTTTCGCTCGAAGGTTCAAGAGGGGTCGGAGATGCGGTTCTTCGTTTTGAAGCTATCTTGTACGAAAACGCAGATCGCTATCAAGGACAGTCTCTTCTAGGCTGGGATGAAGTCTGGAATTCGAAAGTAAGCACAAAGACCGAAATTTTTTACAACGGTTTTGGAAAAGATCAAACGACGACTTTGGAAGGATTTCCCCATCGCTCTTCAAATTATCGAGGGAAGTTCTACTTCGGAAATCTTATACAATACGAGTGGACTCCCCGCCTCAAAGTAAACTTTTTAACGATTGCAAATTTAAACGACCCGTCGCTGCTTCTGCACCTCTATTTTAACTACTCACTTTCAGACAATTTGGATTTGATTTTAGGTCACTACCAAAATTGGGGAGGAACCCCCTCGAGTGAATTCGGCGGTAAAATGGATGTCCCGTTTACTCTTGCGAAAGTAGGGCTTCCTGATCTGAGCTACGCCCTTGTCAGGTGGGCATTTTAGGCTCACTGCGGACCTTTTATTTGTCTTCTGCAATTGACTCTGGCAAAGTAAAAGTTGGTTTGGGGTCGCTGTCTTGTACAGAAGGTACCCGTGAAAAGTTCCTTAAAAAATCCAAGTACTTCATCTTCCGATTCGAGCATCCAAAAAGGTCGCTCGTACGCAATCGATGGCTGCCGAGGTTTGCTCGTACTATTCATGGCACTTGATCACGCGAGTTGGTATCTTTTGCCTTATGGGCATCCGGATGAAATCTGGGGAGGTCCTTTTCCTGCTTTCGCAAGTGGCTTCGATTTTTTGACTCGATTTCTGTCCCATTTTTCGGCGCCCGGTTTCTTTTTTCTGATGGGATTGTCGATGGTTTTACTAGAGCATTCGCGTATCAAAGCCGGATGGTCTCGCTCCCAAATTGTTCGATTTTTTTGCGTCAGAGGATTCACGTTTATTCTCTTACAATTTACGTTGGAAAATTTCTTGTGGGGACTGTCTTCAAAAGTTCGCATCATTGAAATGTTCGGTTATGTGGGAGTTCTTTTTGGACTCGGGATGAGTTGCCTCCTTGCGATGTTGTTTCTACGCGTCTCTCGGAAAACGGTTTTTGCGATTTCTGTTTTGGGGTTTCTGCTGTTTCAAATTTTTTACTTCCCGGAAGGAGATTTCACAAAGACCTTCACGGTAGGTGAAAGAATTATTGGGATCCCAGGGCAAACAGGAATTTTTTGGGTGAATTATCCGATTTTACCTTGGCTCTTGATGACTCTCTTCGGTCTCGGATTTGGAAAACTCTACCTTGCAAACCCACAGAAAAACGAAAAGCTGTGGACGACCATGGGACTTATTTTTTTGGGGGCGTTTGCGGTGATTCGCTTTGCAACCCCTTTTGGAAATTTGCGGGCCTTGCCCGAGAATGCGAACTGGATGCAGTACTTAACGCTCGTGAAATACCCTCCGAGTCTTCTCTTCGTTCTTGCAACAATGGGCGTAAATTTTCTGATTTTGGGATTGTGGCAGAAGATTCCGATGGGAGAGCTTCGAAAGATTTTTGTTATCCTCGGACAAGCACCGTTCTTCTTCTATTTCGCTCACCTGGCACTGTATGCCCTCATGGGATTCTTTTTGGGGTCGAATCTGACTCTTTTACAACTTTACTTGGCTTGGGGAGTCGGCGTGGTTCTACTGATTCCGCTCACTTCCGCCTACGGAAAGTTTAAACAGAAAACTGCAATGACGAGTCTCTGGAGATTATTTTAAACGGAATATTTATTATGCGACACTCAATCGGTAGCTCTTTGCAAAAAAAAAGGAGAGCTCCCGGGGGAGCTCTCCTTTAAAGGTGTTTGGGACTATTAGGGCTGGGAGAAGTTTGTTGAGAGAACTTTGTCCCATCCGGTTTCCTTCGCGAATCGGAGTGACTGATACGCATTTAAATGACGTTCATAAACCGATTTGTATTTCGGATACCAAACCGAAATGCCCGTTGCGTTTGCGTAGCCAGGGCTGGTTTTATTCGCAATGATCAGATCTTTGACTTTTTCTTGCACTGACATCAGCAGTTTTTCATCCACAAGGCTTTTAGCGCCTTTTGCTTTTGTCATCGCGTGGCCTAAGTCAGTTGCATCTGCAGAGTAAAATGAAATAGCTGATTCAATTGCCTCATGAACTGGCGTCATGTCCGAAGTTTTTAAGAGGCTGATGTGTTGACCGAGTTCTTTCATTCTTTCCCAGACAGCAGGCAGACGCGTAAGGTCCATCGCCGAGAGTGTGATGCCATTCTTCTCTTTGAGTGATTCAAAATATTCTTCGACAAGGTAAGTGGCCACTTCTGCGGGAGTCGCTTTGGAGTTTTTCACCCAGCGATTGAGCCACATGTGATAAGGCCAGCCGACACCGGGTTCAGTTTCTTCGGAAGCGACATAGACGTCGACGGAGTCTTGCATTTCGCTCGCAACTTCTCCCATTGCCATGAGGCAAGCATCCGCACCAACGATATCGACTTTGTGTCCGATGATTTTTGCGATCTCGCGCATCGCCGTTCCCATTTGTTCGGTCGTAATATGGTTGCCCGAGTAATCATCGTAACTGACCCCGCGATTCGGATCTGCAGGACCGCGGTACCAACCCGATCCATGGTTCCAAAAAGCGATGAAGTAACGTTTTGCCGGATAATGTTCGTGAGACCAGCGGACAAACTCAATGAGGTTTTTGTAGTCCCCCATATCCACTCGGGGAAGTGTTTCTACATAAGGCGACGTGATTTTTTTCATATCGTCGTCTTTCATCATTTTCATTCGGTAAGTTTTGTCTTGGCCCGTTCTTCCCCACTGAACAATCACATCGACATCATCGGTTGAACCGATGGATTCGATCTGATTTAAGTTCAGGTCTCCGAAAGTGGCTAAGTTGTTATTCGCATTCAAAAACAGCAACAAGGCCCATTCTTTCTCTTTCGCAAAAGAACTTGAGGCGAGCGTCGCGCAGAAAAATAGCGTCAAAAATCCGAAGGATTTCTTCATTGAGTTTTTCTCCCAGTTTTTGGTGGTTTAAATAAGTATAACTTTATTTCGAGGCGATCTGAACAGCGCCAGTGACTAACTGTTACCAAACGTTTACCCCCAATCTTCGATAGTACTCAGGGTATAATGCTATGCATTATTAGTTTGAATCTCTTGCTTTTAAACTGCCTTCTTTGCCAGTAGACTGCGGCCCAAATGATCAACGAAAAATACGAGCCAAAAGGCATCGAAGCGAAGTGGCAGAAAAAGTGGGAAGATGAGAAGGTTTTCAAGGCCTTAGACGATAGCCCAAAACCCAAATTTTATTGCCTTTGTATGTTTCCCTATCCGAGCGGCGCTATCCACATGGGACATATGCGCAACTATTCTATCGGGGACATTGTGAGCCGTTACAAACGCATGAAGGGTTTTAATGTCATGCAACCGCCCGGATGGGACGCATTCGGTTTGCCTGCGGAAAATGCCGCGAACCAAAGAGGAGTACATCCACGCGATTGGACGCTCCAAAACATCGAACAGATGAAAGAGCAATTAAAGCTCATGGGAATCTCTTACGATTGGGATCGAGAAGTCGCTACTTGTTTGCCCGAATACTTCAAATGGGAACAAGTGCTTTTCAGAAAGTTTTACGAAGAAGGACTCGCCTACAAGAAAAAAGCGACCGTAAACTGGTGCGCGAAATGCGAAACTGTTTTAGCAAACGAACAAGTTCAAGAAGGAAAATGTTGGCGTTGCGATAGCCTTGTGGTGCCGAAAGAACTTGAGCAGTGGTATTTAAAAATCACAAAGTATGCGGATCAACTTCTTGAAGGCCACAAACAACTCGAAGGCCACTGGCCCGAACGTGTTCTCGAAATGCAAAAACATTGGATCGGTGAATCCCACGGCGCGCGGTTCTTCTTTCAAGTTGAAAATAGCTCCGACAAACTCGAGGTCTTTACGACTCGTCCCGATACACTTTATGGAGTGACTTTTGTCACGATCGCGGCCCTTCATCCGTTAGCTTCGAAGCTATGCACCGAAAAAGATTCGAAAGAAAAGCTCGAGAAAATGAAAGTCGCTGTTCAAGCGCGCGCAAGAGAAGAAGAAGCTAAAAAAGATGGTTTTTTCACAGGAAGCTACGCGCTTCATCCGATGACAGGCGCTCGCGTGCCCGTTTGGGTCGGAGATTTTGTCGTGATGGATTACGGAACGGGGGCCGTGATGGCAGTTCCTGCCCACGATGAAAGAGATTTTGCTTTTGCGAAAACGTTTTCGCTTCCGATTAAACAAGTGATTACGTCTAAAGATGGAGCGGAGACAACACTTCCTTTTACCGAGGCCGGCGTATTGATTGACAGCGCTGAGTTTTCAAAACTTCCCAGTGACGAAGCGAAGCGAGCGATTACCGATGCGCTTTCTAAAAAGGGTGCGGGACAAAAGACGACTCAATATCGACTGAGAGATTGGGGAATCAGTCGACAGCGCTACTGGGGAACTCCGATTCCAGTGATCAATTGTGCAAAGTGCGGGACGGTATTGGTCCCCGAAAAAGATCTGCCCGTTGAACTTCCCTATGATGTGAAGTTTTCTGGCAAACAAGGAAATCCCTTAGATCATCATCCCACGTTTAAGCATACTGAATGCCCTCAGTGTAAAGGTCCTGCTTTAAGAGAGACTGACACGATGGATACGTTTGTCGAATCTTCGTGGTACTACGCTCGTTACGTCAGTCCTCGTTGCAATACGGCACCTTTTGAAAAAACGGCCGCAGAGAAGTGGCTACCCGTCGATTTTTATATCGGAGGCGTTGAGCATGCTTGCATGCATTTACTGTACTCGCGCTTTTTCCACAAAGTTTTGCGCGATTGGGGATATTTAAAAGGGGACGAGCCTTTTTCAAAACTCCTCACTCAGGGAATGGTCATTAAAGACGGCGCGAAGATGTCAAAATCCAAAGGCAATGTTGTGAGCCCGACCGCCATCTTGGATAAGTATGGTGCGGATACCGCACGCCTATTCAGTCTTTTTGCGGCTCCGCCTGAAAAAGATCTCGATTGGAATGAAAAGGGAGTAGAAGGGTGTTTCCGTTTTCTTCACCGATTATGGAGACTTTATTATCCCTACCAAGAGCAGCTGAAAAAATCCCCTGAACCAGAATCGAGTCTCAAGTTCAGCGATAGCTTAATGGTCATCCGACGAAAAACGCATTGGATGATCAGCAAAATGACGGAAGATATCCAAACCGAAAAGTTTAACACCGCGATTTCAGCAGCGATGGAACTCGTCAATGAAATCTATGGACTCTTGGCTCAAAACGACAAGGCTTACGCCGACGCTCCTGGCTTTTTTGTGGTCCACGAAGCTTTAAAAGCATTGATTGTTTGTCTTTCTCCCTATGCGCCTCACTTGTGTGAAGAGTTATGGTCAGAGATGGGCAATACTTCATTAGTTTCTTTAGAACCTTGGCCGAGTTTTAGACAAGACCTTTTGACCGAGGAAAAATTTCTTCTCGTGGTTCAGGTCAACGGCAAGGTCAGGGATCGCATCGAGATTTCGAAAAAACTTTCGAAAGAAGAAATTCAAAAAGAAGTCATGGCGTTGCCGAAAATTCAGGCGGTCGTCGAAGGAAAAAGTTTGAAGCAATTTATTTATGTTCCTGAAAGGCTTGCGAATGTGGTCGTGGTTTAAAATGCTCTTGGGCCTAGGCCTTTTAGGCCTGGCCGTATTTTTCTGTGCTTGCGGTTATACGTTTAACCACAAGCTTTCGGATCGTTTTAATCACTCCAAAGGCATTTACGTTCCTATCTTTTTCAATGGCACGGACCAGGTGGGGGCCGAAATGCCTTTTACCAATGCGCTGATTCGAAAGCTTCTCAGTCATGGCGAGCATATTGTCTATAGTCAGGGAGAGAGCGGATTGATTCTGAAAGGCAAAATTTTAGGAATTAGTCATACGACGGGCTCTAAACTCGATCTCAGTGATTCTAAGGGAGTTTATAATTACAATATTGTCCCGGATCAGATCGGGATTTCGGCGTCGATTCAGCTGGTACTTTTAGAGACTGCGACGATGAAAACGCTTTGGACTCAAACTTATCCCGGATTTATTTGGAGAGCGGCACCGAGGGACCGACTTTCGGATAAAGCGGCGCCGAGTTCCTTTGGACTCATTACGCAGTCGATTGTGGAGGCATCGTACGCGGATATCGCGAGAGATTTTGCTTCTGCTGCCTATGACGGGATGGTCGAACCTTATTACGGAAAGAAAAAAGATGGCAACGACAGCCGGACAGGTTTTTAGAGATCTCGAACAGGGAAAGCATAAGCCTCTCTATCTCCTCGTGGGAGAAGAAGAATTTCAGATCAATGAAATCTTAGAAAAATTCAGAGCCGTTTTTTTAAAAGATGAAAACAGTCGTCAGTTTTCTTTTGAAAGCTGGGAAGGGGAGGCTTTAAATGCTTCTTCTTTAATTGCATCGCTTGAGACCTTGCCGGGACTATTTGATTCCTCAGAAACGACCCGACTCGTATTTTGCCAGCGTTTTGAAAAAGCTTCTCCGACAGCACTCGAACTCTTGGATAAGTATTTTGCTTCGCCGAATCCGTCGACGTGTTTTGTGATGGTGGCCTCAAAAATTGATAAACGAAAAGCTTGGGTAAAAACGGTCGTCAAAAATGGTGACTCCGTTGAAGTTGCCGAGCCTTATGATAGAGATTGGCCAAAGTGGCACAGTTATTTTGAAAAGAAGGCCGCAAAAAAAATCGAAACTGCCGCGTGGGATAGACTCGTCGAAAGCGGGCAGCGAACATTATCTCTCGTCTGGGGCGAAGTGGATAAAGCCGCCGTTTTTATCGGTGAAAAACCGACGATCTCTGAAGAAGATGTCAAAGCACTGACTTCAGGAATCGGAGTTGGGGACGTTTTTCAGTTCGCCGAAGATGTCGTCATGGGAAACAAATTTAAAGCGATGAAGCAATTTGAAAACCTGCTTCAATCCGGTGAAAATGAAATCAAAATTCTTTCTATTTTGGTGAGGCAATATCGATTGGTCGAGCAGACTTTATTTTTAACGCAAAATGGAGTCACTGATTCGAAAACGATTGCCGGAAAAATTGGCGTGCACCCGTTTTTTGTGGGGAAAATACTCACTCAAAGTAAGAAGCATACTTTGACTAGCGTTGGTTCAGCGCTGACAAAGCTTTCGGATATCGATTACCGACTTAAAACGGGACAATTGACTAAGGGAACACACTTCTTATTTGTTTGTGATTGAAAGTCTGAAGGTTTCACTCAAGTCTTTAGCTTTGAGTGGAATGTAAAGTCCTTTAGTAATGACGACATCTTTATCTAACCAAACGGGTGCGAGGAGATCTTCTCCCGTGGTGTGAGCCGCAAAGAAGGCTTTGAGTTCATAAGCTTGGCGTTTCTCTTCCCACTGTAAATTAGCGACTCCAGAGAAAGTTTGAATATTTATTCCTTCGATGATTTCGAATTTTCCTCTTGTTTGAAAAAGATGATCTCCGATGACGGTCCAGCCCTGCGGGATGGAAATACTACCCGCTATTTGATATTGATCTACAAAATTAATTTTAAGTTCTGACTCGTTCTGATTCACTGTCACTTCATTCAAAATCGTGAATTTGCTTTCTCTCGCGAGGTGAACGATCATGTCGTTCGCTCCATGAGCTTCTCGAGTCAGTACCAGAAAAAATAATTTCAAAAACTCTAGCGATTTTTGCCCTAGGGTGGCATCTCGCGATTCAATCGCTTTCCGAATCACACGGTCATCCTTCAATTTTCGAAATTCGCCGGCCGATAAAATTCCCACTTGAGGGCTGGATAAGTTCACCAAAGTTTTCGGTAAAGCGTGCGGCCTGATGTCCGAACTTAATTCGAGTTCTTTTCCGGAGCGGTAGAGATCGATAAATTTCTGCATCCCGGTAAGAACGACGTTTCCGTATCGTTGGTATTCCACGCTGCCTTTACCCGTTTCGATAATGACCCCGGGTTGGTATCCTGTGATAGCGTCGACGCCTTTCAACGCAGGAGTCGTCGCCATATGGTTGATAAAGGTTTTGAAGGGAGCTCCCCATTCTAAAGGTTGCAGACTGGCTTCCGTAAACTCATGAAACGGTGCAAAAATAAAAACGTTTGCTTCTGAATCTGTTCCCCAAAAGTCGAGACGATTAAAGGGACTACCGCCCCCACGAGGTTCACCGCCGCCGCGAGGTTCACCGCCGCCGCGAGGTTCACCGCCGCCGCGAGGTTCGCCGCCCCCACGAGGTTCACCACCTGGCTTATACATCGGTCGATTGCGCCGCAGAAAGCTCTGAGCCAGCGGACCTTTTAAAATTTTAATTTTATCGTCAGAGACATATTCGAAAGTTCCCGATTCATCGACCGTTTCTTCGTCATTCCAGTTCGATGAGGCTTGCGCGCGCAGGCGATCTGCAATTTTCACAGCGATATTCGATGGAATAAAATAGGATATCTCGGTGAGCGGAGAATAATGAGATACAATTCCAGCGATTCTCGGAGTGCTTTCGCCTACCATGGAGGGCATTCCCAAGAAGAGCGCTCCGCCGGAAAATCCCCACGTTCGGATGGGGATCTGATAACAACGGGACAAAAATAAAGGCGGGCAGTCGTTGTCTACTTTAATGGACATAAATTCCGAGATTTTCGGATTTTCATTCTCGACAACCAAAACATTTCGACGTTGGTACACTTCCTCACTCCAGCTTTTGGCGTGAATTAAAACGGTGGAAAGCTCACTTGAAAAATGAGGTTGGCCGACAATCGCGATTTGGCCCCCGAAATCTTTTTTCATTTCGCGGAGATCGTAATAACTTCTGAGAGCTTTACCTAAATTTCGAAAGTTCACCATTCTTTTGGCGTCACTTCGTTTGATCGCCAGGACCGCAATATCATAGCCTCGAGAGAAGGCGACGACTTCCGAAGGTACGACTTTATACCGCGTGACGGCTCCTGAATATTGAAGGGATTTCCAAAGCTGCTTATTTTCTGGAAGGAGGTGCGCGGTCGTGATCATGTAGATATGATCCGCATCTGCATCATACATGACGGAGGTTCCGTAATAGCCGAGTAAGCTTTCGTTAAGAAGTCGTCCTGTCAGCCAAGTCGATTGCTCGACATTGTCAGCTTGGACGCTCCCGCCATAAGAAACGGATGAAAGCAGAAGCAAAAAACATAAGCATTTACGGATTGAAAAAGGCACAAATTTCCTCAAGTGCCGCATGTTTTACGCGATGCAGCAATTTAGTTCAAGATAAAGATAATTTGTGCTTTGATATTAGTAAGTTACCAATGTCCCGAGGGGATTACCTTTTGCCTTGGTGAGGCAAGTCAGCAGAGACGTCGGCCGCGAGTTTCGCAGACTTCGCGTTTTTAATCTTGTGAGCGGCGGTGTGGCCCTTTTTCAGTTCGCGCGCTTTTTTAAGTTGAGCTTCGATTTTGTGACAGACTTCATCAATCGCCTCGTACAGGTCTCCGGCTTTTGCTTTGGCCACCATGGGTTTGTGCTCGGCTCTTAATTCAATCTCTGCGGTATGTAAGGTTTTCTCGATTCCTGCAATAAAATGGACTTCGACTGGATAGGTAATAAACTTATCAAATTTGCTCACGCGTTTTTTGATGTGTTTTTTTAACGCATCTGTGGCTTCCGTTTTTCGAAATGTGTAGTGGACTTTCATCGGGGCTCCTTAAGGAAACAAGCAGTTTTTAAAATACTTTTTTGCGTTTTGAGGAAGGCAAGATTCCCAGCATCTCGCGGTATTTTGCAACCGTTCGCCGAGCAATATTGATATTCTCTTTCAAAAGCAATTCCACGATTTTTTGATCGCTATACGGATGCGCGGGCGGTTCGGTCGAGACGATAGATTTCACTTTCTCTTTCACCGTTTCGCTCGCCACGTCGGCTCCGCTTACTCGGCTGATTCCGCTATTGAAAAAGAACTTCAATTCGAAAATCCCGCGAGGAGTGTGAACGTACTTGTTTGTGGTTACGCGGGAGATAGTGGATTCATGCATCCCGATATCATTTGCGACATCTCTTAAAACCATGGGTTTTAAACTGGAAATTCCTTTATCAAAAAATTCTTTCTGCTGACGCACGATACTTTCAGTCACTTTGAAAATCGTGCGTTGTCTTTGATGAATACTCCGAATCAGCCAGACAGCACTTCGCAATTTTCCTTGCACGTAATCTTTCGTCGCTGCCTCGTTAATGCTTTTTTCATCCAGTAGGTTTTTATAAAAAGGCGAAATTTTTAATTTCGGAAGACCGTCTTCATTTAACATCACAACGTATTCATCGCCGCGTTTAGCGACGTAGATATCGGGGATGATATAATGTGCGGGTGATCCGCCGAAGGCGCGACCGGGTTTAGGTTCGAGTTCTTCGATGAGTTTAATGCGTTTGACAACTTCTTCCATCGTCAACCCTAAGGCTTTGGTGATGGCAGCGTAATTTTTCTTCTCGAGGTCGGGGAGATGGTTCTCGACAATTTTTTCGAGCATGTCGTCTTCAAGTTTCATGTCGTAGATCTGAACCAGTAGGCATTCTTTGAGATCTCGAGCAGCGACCCCCAAGGGATCGAATTCTTGCACGCGATAAAGAGCGGCTTCGAGTTCGTGAACATCGAATTTTTCTTTCTCGGCCATTTCTTCGAGCGAGCATTGCAGGTAACCGTCGTCGGCAACGTTTCCGATGATGACTTCTGCCATCGCTTTTTCTTGTGGGGTCATGTCGCTCATATTTAACTGCCACAAAAGATGGTCTGTGAGATTTGAGGCTTGGGTCAAAGTGTTTTCGTACGAGGGAAATTCGTCTTCATTTCCCCGGTAAGCAGGAAGGCTCGGCGTCGATTTAAAGTTATCGATGTAACTGTCCCAGTTGAAATCTTCTCCCTGCTGAGGGTTTTCTTCACTGGTGTTTTTGTTGTCGGGCGGAGCTTCAACTTCGTTTAAACCTTGGACGGTACTTTCAGAATCCGAGGATTCTTCGAGCGCTGGATTCTCAACCATTTCGGTGTTGATGAGATTCTCGAGTTCCATTCGCGAAAGCTGCAGCAGTTTAATTGCCTGTTGCAGTTGAGGGGTTAGAACAAGATGCTGTCCTAGAGAAAGTGTCTGTTTTAAACCGATAGCCATAAATATTCCCTATTTTCTAAAGTCTGAATCCTTCTCCTAAATAAAATTTCCGTGCCGATTCATTTGCAACGATTTCTTGTGGTGTGCCGTGCACCCAAATCTGTCCTTCTTTAATGAGATAAGCTTCATCACACGTAGAAAGCGTTTCTCTAACATTGTGATCAGTAATAATAATACCAATGCCTCTTTCTCTTAACGAACGGATAATTCCTTGGATCTCCTGAACCGCGAGGGGGTCAATCCCGGCATACGGTTCGTCGAGTAATAAGAACTGGGGATCTAGTATCAGAGCACGGGCGATCTCTAAACGCCGTCTTTCCCCACCACTTAGCGTCATCGACTTGTTCTTTGCAAGGTGAGAAATCCCGAGGTCTTGCAAAGCTCGTTCCGCTTTTACTCTCTTTTCCTTACGGCTAATTTTCAAATTATCCAAAACAACAAATAAATTTTCTTCGACGCTTAGCTTCCTGAAGATCGAAGCTTCTTGCGGAAGGTAACCGACGCCCATTCGAGCTCGCTGAAATATCGGTAACTTAGCTAAGTCCTGATCGTTTAGGAACACTGAGCCAGAATCCGGTCGAATCAGACCGACCACCATATAAAAAGTGGTCGTTTTTCCCGCACCGTTCGGTCCTAAAAGCCCAATCGCTCGACCACTTTCAATCTCAATCGAGACTTCCCGGACGACGGTTCGCCCTTTGAAACTTTTTACGAGTTTTTCAGTTCTCAGCTTCATTTCTCTGTTCCTCCTTCCGCTTCTTCCACTTCAACCCGATCTTCATCTGTAAATATTTTAATTCTGCGGCCGGTGAGTTTATTTTTATTTTCCTTCGAGATGATTTCGGCTTTTCCTTCTAAAACAATTTCAGAGCCACCGACTTCGAGATAGGCATTGTCAGCTTTGCCTTTGCGTTCGGGACTATCGAGTCTGACATGGCCGCGGGCTTCGAGTTTTTCTTTTTCGCCATCCGTAACCATTTCGAAAACATCGCTGTCTAAGTTTCCGCTTGGCATTTCCGTGTGCGCTTTGTCGATAAAAACCGCGCGATTTTCATTGGTAAAAAATTCGCCTGAGCGAGAAGAGATTTTAAGGTTCTTTCCATTTCGCAGTCGTTTGGTGGCATAGACGGATTTTTTGATGATGAAATGCTCGCGCTCGAGATTGGCGAGCAGACCCGTGCCTTTCAGTTGCATGGTCGGCTTACTCTCCTCGGGACCTTTCATATTAATCACATCTTCCGTCGCAAACTCTTTTGAATTTCCGTCGTAGTTTAAATGATCCATCGAAAAAAGATATCCCTTGCGTGATCGCACCATGACGTTGCCTTCGAGTTCGACCAGATTCTTATTCGTCCAACTTCGGCCGTAGTCGCTCGTCGTTGTGACCACATTATTCGTTTTATCTGAAAAGAAGTAAGTCGTGACGTCTTGCAAATAAGCGTAATTTTCTTTCCGGTGAAGTTCGCCGAACTTCGCTTCGATATTCCATTTGCGTTGGTTATTATTGCTTTCGTAAAAACGCACGCCGAGTAATCCGAAGTTTGCCGTGGTGAGTTGAGATTTGTAGAGGCCCTCGTGGCTGCTTTCTTTCCGGTCCTTTGCATCTGCAGGCACATTTGTTCGCGTCGGCCAGATCGCCACAAGGATAAACCACGTAAATGATGCAATGTATAAAAATTTCAGGGCTTGGTTCATTGTTCTAAGGTTAAGTTATCAGATGAGAGACGGTTAGGCTCTAGTGTTTGTATGATTTTTCCCATAAAATAGAAGGACAAAGCCCATCAATTTTAATAAGCCGCGTCATGAAAACCATTATAACCATATTACTTTCTACGAGTCTTGTTTTCGCCAATGCCGACCTCGACGAAAAGCTCTCTTTTAAATCGATCGTCGCGCTTGTTTTGAATGGGTCGGAAGAGCCTGTTCATTCAGACCAAGTCGAGGCGGAAATGATCCATGAATTAAAAGATCGCGTGCGTTTTGACTTCTCAGAGCCCGGTTATTTGGCGATGAAAGAAAGTCTGAAGCAAGTAAAACTCGGGCGAATCGATTCGCTTCAAAATACTCAGCTGGATGCTTTAAAGCCCGCGCTTGCCGTCGTTTCCGCATTGGGCGTGAAGGGCGCATTTCTTTCGTATGTCCGACATTCGTCGGAAGGGTATCAACTGTATTTTTATCTTGTTTCACTTCCGTCCGGCGAAATCATTCATCGTGCTGAGAAAGCAATCGATAATCCAGAAAATCTCGAAAATTTTTCAAAAAATACACGAAGAGGAATTGCGGAACTTTTAAAAGGGATTCCGTTTGATGCGACGGTGATGAGTCGCGATGGGTATCGGGTGATTCTCGATAGAGGATCGGATCTTTTTCGCCCCAACCAACAGATTTCCGCTTACACGATCGAAAACAAAGACGGTAATTTAGTTTTTGAGGAAACGGGCGTCATTCAAATCACTCAGGTCGAACCGAATCTTGCTTTTGGAAAAGTTACAGTGGAAAAGCGGCCGAAAGAAATTTTTACGGGTAATAAAATCCGTCTCGAGACGACCGCTTCTACAGTGGTCTCAAATATCCAATTTTTAGAAGAGAGTAGCGCACGAGGACCCGCGTCGCTTCCGGCTCCGATGATGGCGCCCGATTCGTCCGGTTCCTCAACAATGCAAACCGAAGCGGACTTCAATCCCCAATTTGAAATCAGCAAGGGAAAAGTCGGGAATATCGGAATGGATTTGGGGGCGCTTCTGATTAACTTTGGAACGACCGCAGTTTTTACGGACGCAAGCGGAAACCCCGCAGGTCGACCCTTCAGTAGCAATCGCGTTTTTCCTCAAGCAACCGTTCGAGGAGAAGTTTTTTTGACGAGCCGAATGTTTTTTGAAGGAGCGTATAGCTACAGTTTGGGAAGCGTTGAAGCTTACTCCGGGAATGCTTGGGATGTCGGAGATTCGAGACAGGACAGATACCTTGGCACCTCTGCAAATATCACAGCGTTTAAACTTCAGTTAGGTTATCGGCTGAATATTTTTGCTCCCAATCCCGGTCCGATTCTTTATTTTAAAGCCGGGTACAGTCGCCAAGCTTTTTCATTTGATTCAGAGATGATCCGAACTCCAAGCTCTCCTTACACAACACCGACGCAGAGTCAGTTTGTGGATACTAGCTACGGAGGTATTTTGGTAACGGGTGGTTTTAAATTTCACCCGATGGAAAAAACCGATATGGCATTTGAAGTCGGGACCAATATTTTTCCAAAAGTGAATGAAGATCTCATCCAAAGTGGACCGACGGTGTCGAATATCTCTAGTTGGGAACTGTCCGGCAAGTTGGGTTACGAGCTAACGAAAGAAGTCGATTTCACTGCAAAAGCGTTCCTCCAAAATTTCGGAGCTGAATTTGCCGGAGTCGGTAATCGCGATTTATCAGTTTCGTCGGTTTCTCAAAGCATCAAAGGCGTTCAAGCAGGTCTTTCTTACTTCTTCTAATCTTCTTTCAGTTTTTTCACGGGACGAAATCATGCGGTCGTTTTTATGGATCTTAGTTTTGGGGCTTCCATTGTGGGGTAGTGTGCGACCGGAAGAATCACAAGACCGGCCGAGTGTTCAGAAAGAGATTCCGTCTTCTTTGAGAGAAAGAACACGGAGTATCTACTGGCTCGATTTCGGAGTCGGTTTTCCCCAATTGACATCGATAGAATTGGCAGTGCAACCGTTGACTCGTCTGCAAGTCGGGTTTTCGTACGGCTTAGTTCCGGGAGGAGGAGGGGCGGGAACGGTTTCGCCTGAGTACAAACTGCCTTCACAAAATGTAACTTTAAGCACGGGGCTTCATTTAACACTTCACGAGCCGACCGCTTCGGCGTCACTGTCCTCATTGTGTCCCTTCATCAGATATTTCCCAAATGCGACCGGGGTGTATTTTCAATTTACTCTAGGAATGTTGAAAGCGCATAACACGTTGTCGGCTTCTCTTTACGACGTCAATGGGAATGCCATACCGAACGCCAGTGCGACCGGTACGATTGATGTCACCCAATATCTTCCGACGCTTGCTCTAGGACATCTCTTCAATTCAAAACTTTTCTTTTTCAGCGTTAATATGGGCCTTTCGATGGTGGCCAACTTAAATATCGAGTCCAAGTTTGAAAGTTCTATCCCCGATGCTCTGGGAGGAAATGCGGCCAACCAAGCGGCAACGGATCAAATCAATTCCAAAAATAGCGAAGCTGCCTCAAAGGCAACTGAAGAGTTTCACAAGCTCGTCACCTTCCTCCCCTCACTGCAATTCGGCTTCGGAATCTTTTTTTAGCATCAGGTTTCGTCGAAGCCCGTCTTTGCGACGAGGGAACGCCGACGGAGCAATCGTCAAAAATCCGTCATTGCGAGGGTGCGCAGCACGCGCGGCAACCTTCCCAGTTCAGCAGACAAAGGTTGCCGCAGGTGCTACGCACCCTCGCAATGACGGATTTGTGATCTTTTCAATAGAATGAAGCAATCTCGTTGCAAAAGAATATTCTTCTTAAAACCCGCGAGATTGCTTCGTCGCCTACGGCTCCTCGCAATGACGGTCGTGGTGTTTATGGCGATATCGTTGCGTTTGCGGAGGCTCGGATGGGGCCCAGGGTGGCGGTGAATCTTACGAAGCCGATGGAGACGCCTGTGGCGAGGCCTTCGCTTCCGCCGGCGTTGCTGATGGTGGCGGTGGCAGGACTTGATGACGTCCAGGTCACGGTTGTGGTGAGGTCGGCCGTCGAGTTATCGGAGTAAGTTCCGATGACGCTGTATTGTTTTGTGTGTCCTTGGGAGAAGGAAGAGCTTTGGGGGCTGACAGAAAGAGATTGGAGAACAGCTATTGTTACCGTGAGATCGGTGTGATTTGAAATCGCGCCGGAAGTTGCTGTGATAGTCACTGTACCGGGTGAAACTCCCGTCGCTCTCCCTCTCGCTCCGGCGGCATTTGTGACCGTTGCAATTCCTGCGTTTGACGAAGACCAAAGGACAGAGTTTGTGATGACTTGAGTGCTGCCATCTGTGTAGTTGCCTGTTGCGATAAATTGTTGAGTGAGTCCTTTTGCGATAGATGGGTTAGTGGGAGTCACGTCGATTGAAACGAGCTCCGCGGAACTCACCGTGAGTTGTGTTGCCGAAAGAATCCCATTCGTTTGTGCTGAGATAAAAGTGCTGCCCAGAGAGACCGGATGAGATAAGCCATTTGTTCCAGAATTGCTGACTGTTGCTACTGCCGGATTCGAGCTGGTCCAAACTACAGTCGACGTCAGATCTTGAGTGCTTCCATCTGTGTAATGTCCAGTGGCTGAAAATTGCACGTTCACTCCGAGTGGAGTCGTCGAGTTGAGAGGCGAAAGCGTGATCTGATCCAATGTGGCTGTGGTAACGCTGAGGATAGAGGAGTCGGTTATTCCTCCCAGAGTTGCACGAATCGTTGACGATCCGATCGAAACGCTGTTTGCAACTCCATGAATGTCGATGGTTGCGACCGCGGGGTCATCTGAAGTCCAGGTTACGCTGTTTGTAAGATTTTGAGTGGTCTGATCTGAATACGTGCCAGTCGCGATAAATTGTTGCGAGAGTCCTAAAGGAATTGAAGGATTCGTGGGTGTCACCGCAATTGAAACAAGAACTGCGCTCGTGACGGTAAATTCTGCGGTGCCAGAAATATTGCCTACAGTTGCTTTAATCGTTGTGACTCCAGGAGACGCGCCTACCGCAACTCCCTTTTGTCCCGTCGTATTTAAAACATCTGCAACATTCGTTAAAGAAGACGTCCAAACTGCAGAACCGGTAAGATCGGCCGTGCTCCCATCTTCATAAATTCCAAGCGCCGTAAACGCCTGACTGTATCCTGCAGGTGCGGTGAGAATCGCGGGATTGACTTCAATCGAAACCAAAGGCGAACCGCTAATCGTTAGTGCAAAACATCCGATTGTGGAGCCTACAGTAGCAACGACGAAGATGGAGCCGCCGTTGATCCCTGTCACCACTCCGTCGTTTGAGATCGTCGCAAAAGCTTCTCCCGAACTTCCAGGATCAGATGCAGAAGGACAAATGAGGTTAATTGACCAGACGGCGGCCTTACTTTGGTTTTCCCAATGCTTGTCATCATAGTTTGCGATGGCTTGAAATTTCTGAGTCGCCCCGCGTGCAAGCGGAAGGGCAGGAATTCCTTCATGCGGTTGCAGACTGCCGACTAAATCGACCGAGACGATGGTTGTAGAAGATTGAGAACAATGTGAGAGAAAAAATAAAAGAAGCGGTAAAATGAAAAAGATGGGTTTCATTTGAGATGGAGTCGTTAAGCCTTACAATACCATTAGGACGAGACTGAAATATTAAGGGAATGTGGAGTTTTTAAACAGGTTTAAACCGTTGAAAATATGAACAAATTATTGGTAATTGGAATCTGTTTTTTTAGCCTTTCTTGCAGCGCGAGCGAGTCCTCGGGAACAATCACAGGACTGACTTGGATTTCGGGGCCTTTGAGACTCGTCCGCAATGTGAGTGTGGGAACCTTCGCAGTTCAATTCAGCGGATTTTTTGAACGGCCGGATTGGGATTTGTATCTTTCGAATTACAAAATTGCCCTCAAAGAAAACGGAGAATTTTCGATTTTAGTTCCGATCGATATGAATTATTTCAAAGCGGTTTTTTCGGCAAGAGGACCCAATGGTGAAAGAGAGCACGAAATTGTAAAAGTTTCGCTGAACCATTTTTTTTCTGAAAAAAATCAAACGCTAAAAACTCGCAGCTGGATGGAGAAAGAATCCAGAAATCTTTCGATGAATTTAGGAGTAGGTTCGACCTACCTTTCGTATCAACAAACTGATCTACCCAGAGTGAGTGAAACCAATCTATCGACGAAAATCGATTTCATCTATGCATTAGACCCGGGCGTGTCGACGTTGGAAGCCGGCCTTTTTTCGTCCCTTCTTTCATTGAATAACTCTCCTTTAGCAGGAAACGGCTTGCTGAATTGGGGAGCGGATGTTCGATATGGTCGCGAATTTCTTTTCAACGAAGGGACGTGGGCGATGTACCTGTTTGGGGGATTCTACGGACTCGGCACCTTTGGAACAGACAATGTGGGTTACTCCGGTGTCTACGGTCCTGAAGTTTTTCCGGCGGTTCGCTACACTTTTCAGAATGGATCGATGATAGGCGGCTACGCGAAGTATTCTCCTATTCTCAGTGGTTTCGGGTTTTTAAATTTTGAGAATGCGCATCTTTCAGCAGGATTAAATTATTATTTAAAACCGTTCCGAGAAGGAATTCTAAGAGGCATTCCGTTGGGGGTAAGTCTAGAAGCTTCTCGCCTTAAAATGAACGTCTTACGCGGAGATATCGTTTCGACCAGTTATACCGCGAGTCTGAATCTCCTTTTTTAGCAAGAATCACAAGCGTATTAAACGCACTGTGAGAACTTTAAATTTCCGTAAGGAATTAACGCACTTCTTCCGATAAGGAGTGCGAAGAACCCTTATGGAAGAGACTCAGGTTCACATTTCATTTTTACGCGTCTACGCACTTTCGCTAGCCCTAGGGATTTTGCTTGGCTGTTCGCCTGTTGCAAAAACAGTGCTTCCTCCTGGAATCAATCTTACCGAACGAGGCACTCTCGACGTGACCGTCGCTTTTAAAGGGCCTGGAAACTATTTAGGTTACGACACCGATGCATTACCTCCATCAAGAGTTTGCTCTGACAAAACAATTTTTGGATCCGCAGGGACGGCCGTTTGCCAAACTGCGGGAACGGGAAGTGTCGCGATTGCTTCGCAAGTTTTAAGTGGAACCTCATTTTGGGACGCGAGCGGAACCAATCGAGCAGGAACTCTCAGTGATCGCGGAAATTGGGATCTGACAGAGGCATTTCCGGGAGCCGGCTATTTTTCGTCGATTATTTCTCCGATATCTGCTTCAGATGTTTGCAATACAAAGACTTACTTGGGATCTCTAGGCACTGCGGTTTGCCAAGCCGGAACCTCGCTGTCTCCCGCGGCGACGACCGATGTGATGTCTGGAAAAGAATTTTGGGATTCGACAGGAGTGAAAAGCTCTGGAACGATCACAAACCGAGGCGGAAGCTGGGATTTAACCACCGCCTTTCCGGGAGCAGGTTATTACTCCACAATCAGTTCAGCATTAACGAGTGCCGATGTTTGCAATAATAAAAATATTTTAGGATCGGTGGGCGTTGCTATTTGTAATTCCATCGTCGGCGATCTTGTTCCGTCTCAAGCCATTCGCTCCGACAATGCGACGGTTAATCTTTCAAATTCGGCTCAAGTTGATGCGCGAGCGCGAGCACTTCTTTCCGACGAAGTCGCAGGAAATGCGAACTACACTTCAAATCATCTTTTAGTGCCCAATCCCAAGTACGATACCGATGGCCAAGACGATGATTCGGGAATTGGAACGACTTTAAGAAATTATCTTGTCACGGTGAAAGGTCGACCTACAAAAGTCTGCGGTCTTTCAGGAACGATCACGGCGAGAATTGCTGATTGTCTTTCTCAAAATACGACAAAAAGCATCTGGGAAGGAAAGAAATACGGCCAGGCCGGCGAATCCGATTGGAAATTAGTGACTTTGTATCAGACGGCTGCAACTGCAGGAACTGTCTGCGCAGGTGGAGCCGCTGCAGGTTGCTACGAAGTTTGGCGAGATGAACGGACTCAGCTCATCTGGAGCGACTACCTAAATAACAATGGAGACGGCTACAACTGGTTTCGAGCGGCAGGTTATTCCTCTTCGGCCTCGACCACTTCCGTCACCGGGAAAGAGGGAAGAGCGGGCGTCGGAACGGATTGTTTAGATATCAGTTCCAACCCTGAAGTTTGCCAACCCGTAACTCCTATCAGTGTTTGCGCTCCCGCCGCATCGATTGCGAATTTAAATGGTGTCACGACTTATCAAAACCCCGATGGAACGAACGGCACTTACGACGAAAATCCTGCAAAAGGAAATTTAAGTGGCGCCTCGGCCCTTTGGCGACTTCCCACTCATGCGGATTGGGCCACGGCCTTCGCAGATGGAATCGCAAAAGTGCTTCCCTCGATGAATGGGTCTGTTGTTTTTTGGACAGCGACCTCCCACTCGACCAATCGCAAT
>CALCZU010000112.1 GCA_937903155.1 uncultured Bdellovibrionales bacterium | reverse complement strand
ATTACTTGTCCGGCGTAGCCGAAGGCGGAGACGGAAGCTGCGGCGGTCCTGGACTGGTAGATAGCAACGTTCTTATCCGCAGCGCCATGTCGACACGCCCACGAAAAATCCTCTCTAACATAAGAGGATCCCACAATTTCTAATTTTTATGACCGTACCTTGAAAATCACTGTACGCACGCTTTCGAGCACGAATTTTTCTGTTAATTCAATGCTCATTATGTGGTTTAAACAAACTACAGATGAATCGACGGTTTAAAAATAGAGCTGTTATACAAGTCCTGCTCTCCCTTGTTTTTCTATCAACGAACGGGTTGGATGCAGCCATCTGTGACCCGAAAGGTTTCGCTAAACTTGCGGACGGAAAACTTCCGGAGGTCGCAAGGGAGATCGAATTACAACGAAACGCAACCATTACAGCAATGATGACCACTTCGGACGGCACCCTCTCCGAGGTTTTTGAGTTGCCTCGTGTGGCGCATTCACTCCGCCAACGTTTTCCCCAAGCCAGCGATGTGCAACTCAGAGAAAAGAAGTGGGATGACCTTGAAGATGCCGCCCAAGATGAGATCCTATCTCTCGTCTCCAAGGGACGAGATTTCTTTCAGTCCCGCGCCGTTCCTTATTTTAAAATGAAAAGCGAGCTTCTGCTCAAACCGGGTTTTCCCTACACATTTCAGGGTAAGCATTATACCAGCGGTAAGGAGTACATCCTCGATGTCAGGCATTTCCTTCAGCCCAAAGTGGAGTATGCAGTGCCAGAGGTTGAGAACGCGAAATATCTGGAGCTTCATTTTCGTGGGAAAAAGCCCTCCGAACTGAGAGCTGACGTGGAGGTTTTTTTCGACTCTGTGAGTTCAACCTTGGCAAGAAATCGCTCCCGGGTGACGGTCTTCACGGATCATCTGCATATCCCTGGTAAAATTCCGACGCATTTTTTTGAATCGCTGAACGATGAGGGATTTGAACCAGATGTAGCACCGGCAACGATGACTCTTTACCACCAAATGGCAGAACTCGCAGTATTGCTCGAAAATGCACACAATCACATTTCTCCTATTATTGTGCCCGCTCCCAATCGTCTTCACCCTCCCATTGTGGATTATCTCGATTCGGAGTCTGTGCTTCAGATTCACGCGTATTTTTCCGCCCTCTCCCGAGGAGAAAATCCTGTTATCGGGGTAACGCTCAAGAAAAATACGATAGGAGTCCGAGGGCGCGGTACTTTTACGGATGATTCTCTCTGGGGTTTCGAAATACGTTTCATGAATTTTAACGTCTCCGCAGGAAAGGGATTAAACAAGATTGCAGATGGGATAAAACACGCAATGGATAATCAAGACTACGGGATCTCGCCGGAGACGATGGCTCAATTCGTCGAGGAAAACAAAAAAGAAGTTGCCGGTGCGCTTTCCAAGCTTTGGTTCAGAAAAAATGCGAAAGAACTTTTGGAAGAACACGCGGATTCGCATTTAAAACAGGAAGTCACGGAGGTCCTCAAAGTTTTGGGACGTGAAAATTTCGAACCCGCGCCAAAGTCTCAAAAAGAATTCTATGCGCTATATCCCATTCTATTGTTGCGATGGGAAAATCACCCTCTGGTCAAATACAATCCATCCTTGAGAAACTCAGTTTTGCTCGCGCAAAAAAAATACCTGAATCAAGTCATCAAAAACGAAAACAGTTATTTAAACTCTCTATTCAATTTTATGAAAGAATCCGGGCTTCAAGGTGTCATCGATTCCGTCATCATACGTTAGAGAGGGAGAAAGAATTGGCCACCGCCTAATTTTCCAACACCTGTCTAACAAATTCACACCCGCTCTTTTTGTCACTCTCCCCTC
The DNA here is from genome assembly GCA_937903155.1 of uncultured Bdellovibrionales bacterium. GTDB lineage: Bacteria > Bdellovibrionota > FAC87 > UBA2466 > UBA2466 > CALCZU01. Next base: position 7,393 of record CALCZU010000112.1, on the reverse strand, counting down.
TCGTGCGGAGCTATCCCCCACAAAACTCTGGTATACATCCTGCTCTACTTCCCATCAGCTCACTTGTTGGAGCTTCGAGAGGATCCCTTTCGATTTTTGTGGCTCTTGCTGCACGTTGTGGAGTTGATAATGAATAAATTTGTATTAGGTTTTTTCCTTTTAGGTTCGCTTTTAGCGCATGCTGAACACAATGCGGTCAGCAATAGCAGAAGTTCCAGCCGCTCGGCGGTGGATTTTTATATCGGTGGCGGCGGGGCTAGCTTTGGTTATAGCAGCTACCCTTCTTACGGAAGCTCCTACGGCGGTGGTTACGGATACGGATATTCCAATCCTTCGACTTACCAACCTTACGGATATTCTCAAGGTTATGGATATGGATCTTATCCTTCGAGCTACTACGGAAGCAATCCGTACTACTACTCGGCATATCCTTACAATAATAACTCGACTTCCCTCTACGGCGGTTACGGAAGCGGATACAGCAGCTATCCTTCGATTAACTACTACGGTAACTCGAGCTATAATCCTTACAATCCTTACCAAACTGGAAATTACAATTACTCTCCTTACTCGATGTTTGGTGGAAGCGGCTCTTACTCCCCTCAGATGAGCAACTATGGATACGGATACAATCCTTATTCGACTGGATACGGTCAAGGATACAATCCTTACCAATATAGTCAGTACGGAATGAACACCTACAATCCTTACTCGTATGGAAGTAACTACGGATCAAGCTACGGTTACGGACAACAACAACAGTACAACCCCTACTCCTACGGAATGAACTACGGATCGGGTTACGGATACGGACAACAATATAGCCCGTACGGATATTCATCCTATGCTCCTGCTGCAAACTACGGAACCTACTGGTATGGATCCAATTACTCTCCATACTACGGCGGTTACGGATACGGCGGGTATTAGTCTTTTTCGATTCTTTAAAAAGCCTCGAGGAAACTCGAGGCTTTTTTTATTTCCACTTAATGTTACAGCCCACGCTCGGCCGTTGCGAAACAGACACATCTTGTTCATTTAACGTCTGCTCACAGGCAAGTCTCAAATCTTTTCCGGTGATCGCAATCCCATTGCCCGGCCTGCTGTCATCAAACTGGCCTCGATACACAAGCCATCCTTTTGCGTTGTAGAGAAAGAAATCGGGCGTGCATGCGGCTTGATAAGCTTTTGCCACTTCTTGGGTCTCGTCGAAAAGATACGGGAAAGACCACCCTGAACTTTTTTTCTCGAGTTTCATCTTCTCAAAAGAATCCTCAGGGTATTTCACGGCATCGTTGGAGTTAATCCCGACGACTCCCAGACCCATTCCAATCAGTTCTTTGGTTAGAGTTCCTAATTCGATTCGCAAGTGTTTGACGTAAGGGCAATGATTGCAAATAAACATCACTAGCATCGGCGTTTTTCCGACATACGCATCCGAGGAAACCCAAATTCCCTCAGTGCTCATTAAACGAAACTTCGGAGCTTTCGTCCCCAGTTCAGGCATAACGGACGGGGTGAGTGCCATTTCCAATCCCTTTCTTAAAAGCTTCATAGAGAACGACAGCGAGACAAGTGAGTAGAATCAACGTCGCCGCAATATCGAGCCCCCCGCGAAAAGCCGCGGAGGAATCATTCCCCACAAGCCAAGGATAAAACGTATCCCGAATCAATTCGTACGCCGCGCACACCGTCGTGATCGTCACAAAAACCATCGGAACAAAAGTAATCCAGAAATATTTTTTTCTTCCGGAATTCGCGATAATTTTTGTGCCCACGCAAAGTGCGATTGCCGCTAAAAGCTGGTTTGCAATTCCAAACATCGGCCAAATGGTCGTCACATTTCCCGTGTAAATGAGATATCCCCAAGAAAAAACAGTGAGAAACGATGTCAGGATGGTACCCGGCATCCAATCTGCCTTTTCAAACGCGGGGATCAGTTTCCCCAAAAATTCTTGAAACACAAAACGCGCGATCCGAGTCCCCGTATCAATTGTCGTTAAAATAAAGAGCGCCTCAAACATAATCGCAAAATGATACCAATACGACATCAGGCCCGACATTCCCGGAATCTGCGAAAAGATTTTCGCCATTCCCACTGCCAAAGATACAGCGCCGCCAGTACGTCCTTCGACCTTTTCTTCAACTTGAGTTTCAAGCACCGGCAATTCTTCAATGTGATAACCCATCACTTTTAACGACTCAAATTTTTGAGGACTGACATTGATAGCGAAATAGTCGCCCGGAGCGAGACTTGAAACCGCAATCAAAGCCACAATCCCGACGAGTCCTTCAATCAGCATACAGCCGTAACCAATGGTTCGAGTGTGAGACTCTTTCATAATCATCTTAGGCGTTGTCCCGCTACTCACAAGCGCGTGAAAACCCGAGACTGCACCACACATGATCGTAATAAAGACAAAGGGGAAAACTTTTCCCGGCACAATCGGTCCTCCGCCATGAATATATTCTGTGAGTGCTGGCATTTTAATTTCGGGATTTACAAACAGCACTCCTAAAACCAAAAGTGCAATTGTCCCAATTTTCATAAATGAGGAAAGATAATCTCGAGGACATAAAAGAAGCCAGACGGGTAAGACTGAAGCAATAAATCCATAGGCCGCCACCGCAACGGTAATCTGTTCCTTCGTGAGTTTGAAATAGACCTCCAAAGGGGATCCAGGGATAAATCTTCCCGCAATCACGGCGACAAAGAGTGCCAGCACTCCAAAAATCGTGGCTTCGCCCAATTGGCCTACTCGAATCTTATACGCGTAAAGCCCCATAATGAGCGCGATGGGTACCGTCATTGAGATCGTAAATGCTCCCCAACTACTTTCCGCGAGTGCATTGACGACGACGATCCCTAAACCTGCAAGCGCAATAATTAAAACAAATAAAATCGCAATTCCCGCGGCGAAACCTGCTGTCGGGCTAATATCTCTTTTCACAATCTCTGCGAGCGATTTTCCATCGTGTCTCACAGACGCCACTAGCACGACAAAATCTTGTACCGCGCCCGCAAGAACGACTCCCACTACTAACCACAGTAGCCCCGGTAAATATCCAAACTGAAGTGCGAGCACGGGACCAATCAAAGGACCCGCTCCTGAAATCGCTGCGAAATGGTGACCGAATAAAACCCATTTGTTCGTGGGGTGATAATTGTGCCCATCGTTGTGTTGAAAAGCGGGTGTCACCCGACTGTCATTGAGCACACAAACTTTCGCGGCTAAAAAAGCGCTGTAGTATCGGTAGGCGATGGCTAAAATACACAGGACAGAAATTAAAATCGGAAGTGCGGTCATTATCCCCCTCAATCGTCAGAACACCTATAAAACAGGCTAGTTATCGCATACTTGGCTCATAGTGACAATGTCACACTTCTTCGCTAGTGTGCGTCTGTGTCTGCAATGGTTAAATATCGTTGTTTGGCGTTGGCAATCAGTGTCTTCAGCCCTCTCTTATTTTCGGCACCGTTGAGTTTAAAAGAGACATTAGAGTTTGCCATCCAAAATTCGCCAACCCTTCAGAAGTCAAAGATTCAAAGACAGCTGGCAGACTACGATGTTTCGGATAGAAGAAGCGCCTTTCTTCCGTCACTCGATTTCGAAAGCTCAGTGGGTCTTGCGAAAGAAAAATTTTCTTTTCCGGAAGAACCCTGGAGAAGTGCACTCAACTTAAAGCTCACTGAAAATCTTTATGATAACGGGAAATCTTTTACGCTTCTCTCCAAAGCAAACCTGGCTCGAGAAATTGCCGAAGTTTCGTTAAAAAGAGATCGCGACAAACTCGTATTGGACGTGACGCTCCTCCTCTACCAGTATTCAAATGTGAAGAATCTGACCCTTGCAAAAAAAGATCAGCTCGAATTGATTCAAAAACAATTCTCATCGGTTGGCAGTCAGTATCAGGGGGGGCTCCGGACCCGAAGGGACTATTTGCGTTTTAAAACAGAGGCTCAAAGTGCAGAATTACAAGCGAGACAAGCTCAAAACGATGTCGAGAAACTGAAAACGAGTTTAAGAAAACTTCTGGGCGATGAAACGAACACACTCGATTTCGCCGTAATTCCCGTTGAGTCTCTGCCCTCGACCGAAACTAAAATCGATTTGCAAAACTCCCAAACTTATGAGTACCGCATCGCCGATTTGACAACACGCTTATCGAATTACGACGTGACGCTCGCTCAGCAAGCTTATTGGCCGAATTTGAATCTGTCGGGGGGGTTAAGTTACGGAAATAGTCAGTTCATAAATAGCCAAAACTCCTTTCGAGACACCGAGAACTACAACGCCAACATTGGACTGACACTCACTTTTAATTTATGGGATTGGGGGATTCGCAGCCGCCAGATTGAGCGTGCTCGCTCCTCGGTTTCGATTGCAGAAAACGATTTAAAATCGAAAAGGCTTGAAGTTTCAGAACTCTTAAAAAATCTCAATCTTGATTTCGAAACGCTTCAATCCAACTTCGCATTAAGCCAAGAGCTCCTCAAAGCGCAAGAGGATGCCTACAAACTTATTCGGCGGGATTATCAGGATGGGCAAGTGACTTACACGGACTTAATCGATTCGCTTGCAAAACTTTTAGCCGCCAAAACTCAGTTTTTTGAAAGTCGCTATCAATTGGCGGGAGCCATTGCGCGCTACCACTATTATCAGGGGACACTTTATGAAACTGCTCTTAAATAGAAAAATTTATGTTTTTCTCCTCTCTACGGTGATTCTCACGGTTTGGCTTTCCAAAGCGTACGGCAGTCCTACCGTCCCAGCGGGATATGCCTCTGTGGCGAAGTCCGATATCATCAAGCAGACGACTGTTGCCGGAGTCGTTCTCCCCAACCGTAAAACTCTCATTATCCCACCCTATGTGGGATACGTTCGAAAAATTTATGTCAAAATGGGGCAAGTCGTTAAACAAAATGACCCCGTCGTCAGCCTCGTTCAAAACCTCAGAGACATGCATGACGAAAGCTTTCCCTTAAGAGCCCCTTTCGGAGGAACAGTCGTTCAAATTTCAAAATCTGAAGGCGAATATGTCGATACGACCAAACAAAGCGCTCTGATTCGAATCGACGATTTAAGCCAACTCTTTGTGCTTTCGGAAGTTCCTGAAAGCGAAGTGACAAAATTACAAGTCGGGATGGAAGTCGGCATCAAAGTGAATGGCATTCCCGACAAAAGTTACAAAGGAAAACTCGTCGATATTGCGCAGGCCCCTCAAGAGAAGGAAGGCGGCGGCGGACGTCCCGGAGAACGCGTCGAATTTCAAATCCGAAGTGAAATCCTCGACAAAGACGATAAAATTCGGTCCGGCATGTCGACGCTCGTCGATATTGTCACCTCAAAAAAACTCGATGTACTTTCTCTCCCGCTCGAAAGCGTTGAAAAAAAGGGCAACGAATACTTTGTGACGTTAGACTCAGGAAAAAGAAAACAAATCAAAATCGGCATTCAAAACGACGAAAAATTTGAAGTCGTCGAAGGGCTTTCTGAGAATGAACGAGTCAAACTCGTTGATTTTTATAACTTGAATACAAAAATGTAATGGAACTGCTCAGAGCTAAAAATATTAATTTTGCTTACAGAACAGGCGTTGAGACGACAGCGATTCTCAAAAACGTTTCGTTTTCGATTGAAGAGGGAGAATTCGTCGGGATTCAGGGTCGCTCAGGCTCTGGGAAGTCAACCCTCTTTCATATCTTAGGCTGTTTGCTAAAACCCACTTCTGGCACGATTCAATTTAAAGACACCGAACTAACAAAACTTACATCGGACGAGGCGTCACTTTTCAGAAACCGTGAAATCGGTTTTGTTTTTCAGCAATTCTTTTTGCTTCCACGGGCATCGGTGATTGAAAATATTCTTTTGCCCTTAAATTACCCCCTTGAAGCAAACCGCAAGACCGAACACGAAAAAGAAAGAGCCGCCGCACTCGCCGAAAGAGTGGGACTTTCCCACAGGCTTCACCACCTTCCCAATCAACTTTCGGGTGGAGAGCAGCAGCGAGTTGCGATTGCAAGAGCGCTCATGAACAATTGCTCGGTTTTACTCGCCGACGAACCTACGGGAAATTTAGACTCTAAAAATACAGACAATATTTTAGACCTTCTTCGCTCGCTTAATGCCGAAGGAAAAACGATCATTCTCATCACGCACGATCCTGAGATTGCAGCGCAGTGCCCTACCCTCTATCAAATGCAGGATGGCGAAATCTCGACGATTAAAAAACAAGCTCCCGCGCAAAATAGGGTGGCTACCAAGACTGAAACTCAAGATTTCTCGATTTCTCAATCAACATCGATTTTTAAGCTTTTAAAAACATCCTTTCCTCTAGCGCTAGAAAACCTTTCTCGAAATCGAACGCGAGCGTTTCTCACCATGATTGGAGTCAGCGTCGGAATTGCTGCCGTATATGCGATGCTGAGCTTTGGTGAGTTTGCGAAATCCAAGGTCGTCAAAGGCTACGAAGAGATGGGAGCGAATACTCTCATCATTCGCGGCTATCCAAACTGGGAGAGGACCGCGACCGACTACACCCCGACCGAATTTTTCGGGTTTGATTGGAAAAAAGATATTTTACGGCTAATGGCAATTTTTCCCCAGGTCACGAACTTAAGTCCACTGCAAAGCATTTGGGGCACAACCGTAAACTACAATGGGCGATCGATTCCCAATGAAGTCATGGTGCTCGGGGTCAATGACAGTTTCATGCGGATGATCAATCGCCCTATTATTCTCGGAAACAACATCAACCCTTTCCATATTGAGAGTGGTACGCCTGTTTGTTTAATCGGAACGGAAGTCAAAGAACGGCTTTTCCAACAGTCAAACCCCATCGGGTCGATTATCTTTATCTCGTCGGATAAGAAATCGAATCCTTGCAAAGTCATCGGCGTCGCGGCTTACGCGACGTCCAAAGAAGAGTGGAGGCATCCGAATCGCGAAGTGTATTTGCCTTTCACTTATTTTACGAAAATTAGTAACGAATGGCAGTCTCGGATTGATTCGTTTCTCGTCCAATTTCAAAAAGGCGTCGATGCGGAGAAACTCAGTAACGCCTTTAAGTATTTCTTTGAGCAAAAATACGGTAAGGCCGGAAAGTTTTTTGCGGACTCTGACTTACTCCTTCTTCAACAAATGAAAAAGGCAGTTTTTCTTTTTACGCTTCTTCTCGTTTCCATTGCTGCAGTCACGCTCAGTGTCGGAGGGATTGGAATTAATAATATGATGCTTGTTTCGATTGCGGAACGTTTTCGAGAGATAGGGCTTCGAAAAGCGTTAGGTGCGACCAACAAAAGCATCCGACTACAATTTCTTTTGGAGTCCACGACTCTTTCGCTGATTGCCGGGATGATCGGAGTCTTCTTAGGTTTTTGTACTTACCAAGC
>CALCZU010000111.1 GCA_937903155.1 uncultured Bdellovibrionales bacterium | reverse complement strand
TTCTCCCGTGAAAGAGGGCAGTGGCGAAATTACCCTCAATATCAAAGGAGATGCTGAAGTTCCGATCGAGAATTGGAATTATTCTGTAGATTCAAACATTGCGATTAAAAAACTACAACGTTTTGTTGCTTTCTTTTCGAAGACACGATTTCCAATCCCTGAACCGTTAAGTTCTCTAGATGGGGGAATCTCGCTTAAAGTGAGCGGCGAAGGAAAATTGAAAGGCGATGCGATTGAGTTTCCTTTTAAATTAACGACCGATTTAAAATCTGAAAGACAGGTTTTTAATCTCGTGACGGAAGGAAAGTTTGCTTTAGACCCGTCTCGCACAACCAGTGATCTTGCGATAAATGTTGAGTTCAATGACGTTCAACTCGTTTTACCTCCGCTCGATCCCTATGCACTTCCTCGATTTGTTCCTGATCCTAGAATCGAAGAGGGGCAGAAAAAGTCGACCCCTAAAAAAGTAGAAAATTCTGAGGCTTCCCCGTTTCGCTTCAGTTTGAATCTGAACTCTCCTAAAACTCATCCCATTCGTTTGATTTCTACGCTTTCAAAACAGCCCATTCCTTTGGCTTTAAATTTAGAGATGAAACCGGATTCGCCGATGGTCGGAAAAGTTGAAATCACTCCCTTTTCTCTTCCTCTTTTTCGCCGAAATGCAGAAGTGAAATACATGCAAGTGACTCTGGGAACAAAACCTGAGAACAGTGAAATCCACGGAAAAATCCAAGTTTCGTACGTTGATTATGCAATTTTTATCTCGATTGATGGTGTGCTCGCCCATCCGAGTGTGCATTTTACAAGTGATCCGCCTATTTCTGAAAAACAAGTCATCGCGGTGCTTCTTTTCGGGCGGTCGCTGGATGCCTTAGATAGCGACGAGTTGAAGTCGGTTGGAAGTGCACGAGACGCGCTCGCAGATGGGGCCATTGGCTTAGCGTCGCTCTACGCGCTTGCTTCCACTCCTATCGAAAGTATCGGTTACGAAGGCAGTTCGCGATCTTTCTGGGCTAAAGTAAAACTCGCCGATAATACGTCCATGACGATTGGTACGGACTTCCATGCAGTTAAAACGTTAGGCGTTCGCCGAAAACTCGGCCCCCATTGGGGAATCAATACGTATCTTGAAAACCCTTTTATGGCGGCCGAACGGTCGCTTACGACTCTTTTAGAATGGAACTGGCGGTACTAGGCTCCGCAACCTTCGATTTTCCAGCCTTTTTCGGTCTTCGGAGCGACTTTCTTACAAATCAAATCGATGACTTGTTCTTTTGTCAGTGATTTCTCACGCGCGAGTACTGGGACGTAAGACCGGACTTCATCGAGCTTAAACGTGTAGATGGGAGAATTATTCAACCCCCACTTGTCGAGTTCGTACTGAATCGTCAACGAGTCGCTATTGGCTTGGCGACGGATCCAAAGAAAATTCAATCGGTATCTTTTTCCATTGGGATATCCGGCATGAATTTCGAATGGTTTAATTTTTTGATTTAAAGAAATATCCTTAAATTCTGCAGGCAATGCGTAAGTAACCGACGCTTGTTTTGTTTCAAGGACTTTATCGCCCGCCCCCTCTTCGATTCCATGGGTAATCACGGAAATTTTTAGGGTCTCGTTTACGTTAAGAAGTGCCTGTTCATTAGGGAAAATTTCTCCCGTGAATTGAACTGTCTCCTGAGACGAAATTTTTGACACGGATTGTTCCCACACCAGTGAATCTGCTGAAGGCTTTCTCCATCCACGATTTTCAAGAACTTGAAAAGAATTGGTTTTTCCCGTGAACTCTAAACGGAGTTTCAGAGGTCTTTCCTGAGCTTGATTTCCGAACGTCAGTGCGGAAAGGTTTTTTAAGTTGATTTCGAAAGGAACTCCTTTTGTCGCATCCGTCACATTTAACGAGGGAGAAACCGTTAATAATAGGGGCGAACCCGAAGCTATCTGAAATTGGCGTGGTACTTTGAATTTAACGCCGTTGATTTTAAAAGATGCTTGGGTGCGATCGATCTGACCATTGATCTGATAGACCGAAACATCTTTCGCGTCGAATTGAACGGGTTTAAATGTTCCCGACAAAATTCCGGCTGGGAATTTTGGAAGATTATTCGAGATAAGTTTCAATCCAGTCCCCGGATCGGCGATCTCAAGGTCTGCCGTCGGAACGGGCATCTTTCCGGTATTGCTGAGAACTAAAGATTTCAATTTCACTCTTTCGCCCACTTCAAGAATTCCATCTTGATTTTCATCTAAGAATTCGGCTTTTTCCCAGACGAGTTTAAAAATATCCGAGTAAGTTTTTTCGGTGCCTTCTTTGGTGTAGACTCGGATTTGTACACGTCCATCACGCCCGCTGCGCCCTGAAAAAATTCCGGTATTGGGCATCTCACCTCTTTTTCCGTCGTCTCCTCGACTGGCGAATGAAATACAACTGATCGTTTTTCCTTCACCAATATCGTAGTACGAACTGTCTCCGGGCAATCCGCCCCTGCCGCCAAGACCCTCTTGACCATGACGTCCCGCTCGACCTCCGTCGCCCCCTTTCGCTTCAAATGCCATTTTCACAAGAAGATAAGCGTCTTCTTCTTGCACATTCACGATGATATCGCCCGCATCTCCGCCGTCCATACCGCTAGACCCAGCACCGGCGCTGCCTCCATCTTGACCGCGTTTTCCACTCGTCGCTAATCCGGAGAGAGGACCACAGCTGATTCCTTTGTGGCCGTCTTCACCATTCACTCCGTTTCCACCCACGCCGCCATTTCCTCCGCGACCACCGTTGGCTTTTAAGACAAGTTCGTCGATATCGTTGAGATCGACATCGATAGTCTGTTCACCCGTGAATTCAAGGCGAGCTACGGCGGGATTATTTTCTCCTCTTTTTACCCAAACCTGCACCGTGCGTGCGCTCAGTCCGGCAGTAGCTTGATTTGCGGAACTTCCCGATGAACCCGGTCCTCTTCCATTTTGACCGTTCTGCGCGTCCACGCCGGAGGTACCAGTGCGATCCCAGACGAAGTTTTTCTCAGCGTGAGCGAAGAATGCAAAAGAAGCGATAAATAATGTGATGTGTAAACAAACAGAAAATGATTTCATATGATTCCCCTTACCCTTTCAAAATCATTGGGTGCTGTTTAATTAGGAAATCTAGCGGGGTCAATCGAATTCATCCAGGTGTCCTATGAAGCGTGGAATGGCATGTGTTCTGCACTCTTTGGTTTCACGGAGGATTTTATGGCAGAGAAAAAAACAGGACTCAAAAGTATTCCCGACATGAAAGATGTCACAAATCAAAAGGCAAATCGTCGGAACCGGCCTAAATTCACCTCCACGGATCGAGGAGGAGAGGGGGGCACCTCAGGCAACTGGGGCGGCGGAGCGAATGTCGGCTCCGAAGCGAATGCTCCCGCTCAAGGAACAAAAGTTAACACGTAATTAAAAAAGCCCGAACCAGAGCCCCCAACTGCTTTCAGGGCCCTAGCTCGGACTTGATGTACGAGTCACATTATCCCATGTTTTTATTCTCGTCCGCTTCTGCGGACTTCTTTGGTTCCTCTGGTGCCTCGACTGAGGAGGTGTAACCAGTTCTTTGATTGGATTGATTGACTTCGGGTGCCGTTGTTCGACTCGACTTGGAGTCTTCGAAAGTATTGCTATACGTTTTTGGTTTTTCGTTCATCGCTAGTCCTTTCTAGGTTGATGTTTAAGAATGCAAATTATGTGCACAATGAAAAACACCTCGACGTAAGGGCAGATTCGGTATGATTCATGCTTCAGATAATCTCTATGAAAACAAAAAATATTTACATTTTATTAGGGATTACGGGCTCAGCGGCAATTGGTTACGCATTGTACGAACATTTGCGAGCACGTAAAAATAAAAATTTAGTGGCCTATCCAAAAAATGTTTTGGATCAAAGTCATACGGCTGTGAACGCAGTCACGGGCGGACACCCAGAAGAGATGAATGGAATGCCTCCTAGCGCTATCTCCGTCTAGTCTTTCGAGGCACGTTTCTTATCGAACCAAGAGATGGCATTTTCAAGGTGGAGTCTGACGTCTTTGGAATTTAATTCCGCGCCAATAGCAAAGGGGCCGTAGGCGAAGAGAAGGTTTCCATTTTTGTTCTTGTCGGCGACTTTAATCCAACCCTCGAGCGACCTGCTTTTTCCGGTCGCTAGAATATTTGTCAGTTCGAACTCATTGTCATCCATGGAGAGTTGCGCTCGGGCCTCGAGCTTCGGAAAAGAAAGCACTCCGGAAAACCCCGGAAAAATTTTAAAATTGGGAAGATTGAATAAGAATAGGATAGGAAGCGCATTTGTTCCGGTGATTGCAAGATCCACCTTAATATTGGGATTTTTTTCGAGTGAATGAAGTGCTCCGTTTGAGGCTGAAAACTCACCCTGCCAGTTCCGAACAACTTCTTCCTCTGTTTCTGTCTTTTGAGCGCTGAGTCTTCTGACGACAAAGTCTGCTTTCTCAAGATTAAAATCTCCTCGAGCGATGGAACTCTGGTTAAAAAGAATCGTACTTTGGCTGCTGAACCGTAGACTACGGTCTTCAAAGTCAAAAACAACGTCTTCAGTGTCTAAAGTGATTTTTCCTTTGTCTCGTTCTTCTTCCTGGTTGCCGCTCGCAAAAATATCTACCGAAAGACTGGCATGCCCTCCTTTAAATTTCAAAGGAAGAGAACGCGGGAAGAAACTGTTCCAATATCTTAAATCGGTTAAACGAGCATTCTTGATATTGAGTCCAACATCGTCGATCGAAAAATTTTTCGTTAAATCGTTGTGTGAGGAAGAAATATTCAAGACAAGTTGAGGGCCTTCAATACTGCCGATCACTTTTTGTGAATCCGGTTTGAGTAAAAACTCATTCAGTCGCAGAAGTAAGGCATTGTGGGTGTCATTCTCCATTTTCCATTCGACGGATCCTTTTCCAGAAGCGTAGTGGCGCCAGACTCGCGCTTTCAAATCGTCGAGAGAGATTTTTAAACGGCTCGTCTTTTGAAGGATTCCTTTTTCCATAGAGATAAAAATATCTCCAGCTCCCTTTCCCTCATGAAAATGAAGAGAAGGGTGTGAACTTAAATAGTAGTTTAAAAAATCTAGCCGCCTAAAATCGGATTTTAAGGAGAATTGCGCGGTGATGTTTTTAAATATCGCAAGTCCCGGGGTTTCGTTCGGAGAAAACGAATCAATTTGAGCGCTGAGCGTAGAACGGATGTCATTGAGAAACGGAGCCGAAGCGATGGTTAAGTTTCCATTGGTAAATTCAACTTTTGTTGGGAAAATTTCAACTGCTTTTTGGGGGTGAAGATAAAACCCGCCGTCGATATTGGCATTTCCGAGGAACTGAAACTCTTCGAACCAAATTTGTTTTAAGGCCGTGAGGTGAATATTCTCGATGCGTATCTTCCAGGGATTAGACGGTCCTCCCTCATCCGAAAGATCAAACTTTTTGATGAGCGATGGCAGACCCTCAATTGGAGGGAGGGATTTCACCAATTTTTCTGTCAACTCCGGAGCCTCTCTGCGGTTTCTAAAGAGAAAATCGATTCCTTCCCCATCTACGGAAGTTGCATAGAAGGTCCGTTGCAAAAGACTTCTTAAGTGAACGCCGGTGCTTGCTTTTTTTATGTGAATGGAGAGCTGCATCCCAGAGTCTTGGATTCTGAGTCGAAAGCCTCGGACCTCAACCTTTCCAGGCCAAAATGAATAGGCTCGATCGTACAGGATCTGGATTTCTTCGGGCTTTGTGTTGATAAGGCCTGTGAGCGATCCCGAATTTAAGAATACATAGGTGCCCACAAAATACACTGTCTCTAAAACGAGAAAAGTAATGAGGACGACTTTAGCGACTTTGAGGCCCTTAGATTTGAAAAAAGCTGTCATTGATCTTCGAAAACCTGGAATTTTAGGCTGGAAAATGGGGATAATTTCCGTATTGCGTCTATTTTCCTTAGGTAATTCCCTTTCTTCCGAGTTCAGCTATAGCATGTGCAAGCATTACGCCACGCGAGAGACAAGCTATACAAAACTGGCACGGGAACTGCAAAACAAGAAAATATATGACAACTCAGAATTCCAGAGAATCAATCGACAGGCTTAAATCAAAAACCGGTTTAGAAAACCTGATGTGTGTTTCGAGCCGGATCCCGGTGACTTTAAAAGAACTCGAGCAAGAAATTGCGGTTCAGCATCTAAGGTTACCTCAAGAGGGTGAAGAAGGTGAAGTCGACGATACTTTGGATTGGGATGTGGCACAAAATATAAATGCTTAATGAAGGAGAATAGTACAATGGATCCACTTAAACGCTTTGGTAGTTACGGATTTTTAAGCGCAATGTTAGCGCTACAACTTTCAAGTCTTTCCGCTTTCGGAAACGACACGGCGAAAGAAAAAGCCGAGCGCGGTCTTATCGACGCTAAAAAATCCGGTCGTTCTGTTAAACGGGATTTGAAAAAAGCGGGCCGAAAAATCACAGGCCAAGACAATGCTTGGGATGATACGAAAGACGCGGTTTCGGATGCCGGAAAAAACGTGAAAGACGAAGCCAAATTTCAAGGCAAAAAAGCAAAACGAAAATTAGGCGAATAAGAATTTAGTGAGCCGCCCAAGCGAGATTTTTCTCTTGGGCGATTGCTTCAAATTCAGAAATTTGCATTTGAGTCACGGGAATACTTTCCGAATGACCTTGATAAAAAGCTTGATACCATTCGGCCGTCATTGAGAACGTTTCGGCGAAACTCAAAACCGGAAGCCATTTCAATTTTTCGTACGCTTTATCGCAATTCAGTCGCAAAAGTGGGGCCTCAGTTTTTTGAGGATCTGACTCTGCGACTTCAAATGGAACGGCTTTTTTAAAGTGCCGATTGAGTTCGGTAACGACTTCTCGAACGGTTTTGCAGTGTTCAATTTCGGGGCCGAGATTAAACGCCTCCCCAACGATATTTAAATTTCCCGTAAGAAGTTCCGCACCAATTGCTAAATAACCGGACAAAGGTTCTAAAACATTTTGCCAGGGTCTGACGTAATCTGGATTTCGCAATGAAACAGGCTTTTGCTCTGCCCATGCCCGCATGCAATCGGGAATGACTCGATCGACTGCCCAATCTCCACCGCCAACCACATTTCCCGCTCTCACAGACGCAATGTGCGTAGACGAATTTTTAAAAAAGGACTGGTGATAAGAATGGACGACCATTTCCATGGCGGCTTTTGAAGCACTGTAAGGATCTTTTCCGCCTAATGCGTCGGTCTCGCGAAATGCGGTTTCTCCCCCAAGGTTTTCGTAACATTTATCGGTCGTTACAAAAACGCCCGCTTTAATCGTCGGAGTGCTTCGAAGAATTTCGAGAAGGTTCACCGTTCCCAGAATATTGGTCTCAAACGTCGACAAAGGTTCATCGTAAGATTTCCGAACTAGACTTTGAGCCGCAAGGTGAAAAACAATTTCAGGTTGAAAGCTATCCATCGCAGATTTTAAACTTTTTAAATCTCGAATATCGCCTTCGAAATGTTTTAAACGCGTGGCGAGTTGATTCACCTCAAAAAGTGACGGTGTTGAAACTTGGTCGAGCGAGTATCCCGCCACTTTCGCGCCGAGTTTTAAAAGCCATTCACATAGCCAAGCGCCTTTAAATCCGGTGTGTCCCGTGACGAGAACTTTTTTACCTCGATAAATTCCTGAAAATGCTTCCATAAACTGAGGGTGAGTCTAGAACCGTTCTCGTTGACTGGCAACCCCTGCCGAATTTTTGACACGTAGCATGGCCCATGTTAGCCGTGGGATTATGAAATCCCAATTTAATTTCTTGGTTCGTTTTCTAATTCTTATCTCGTTTCTTTCACCTCTTTCGCAAGCAAAAGAGCTCAATGGTTTTGACTTAGACGCTCTCGAAAAAATTCTCGGCGGTGATGGACTCCCCTGTTTAGTTCACGGAATTGTAAAAGAACGGTCGCAGTACGTGATTGGTTATCGGGATCCAAAAGATCCCATGCACGCAATTCAATTTCCTGTCATTGGAACAACGGCTGAACTCCGCGAAGAACTCAAAAAATTAAAACGAAATGATAAAGTTCGCTTGTTCGGAAAATTTAAGGCGATAGACACCCCTCAGCCCCACATCGAAGTGACAAAGATGGAAGGGATTAGCAAATGGGACTGGGAAAAACTTCCTCAAGCCGAAATCAAGACTTCCTCGATTAAAGAAATTAAAGACGCCAAGTCACTTGTTGGAAAAGTTCACGGGGTCGTCGGAGAAGGAAAAATCCTACTTCTCGACTATAAAGATCAGATTTTCCCAATCTCAGTTGAAAACACTGAAGTCAGTAAGACTTTATGGGTCAATGACAAAGTCCGAGTGAAACACTTGGTTCAAGAATCGCCGGGACGACCTATCCATTTGCTGGTGGATGAGAAACAAAAAAAATCTATCGAAGTTTTGCAATACATGAGCGAACTCAAAGGACAAGCGACGGTTTTAAAAGGAACACTCGCAAAATATCCAAAAAGCGCATTGGCCCGCGAAGCTTACGCAATTGAAGTGACCGACGAAGATGGCGTCCGCCAATTTTATTTTGTTTTAGGAGGCGATGATAACGTCGCGAAATCTCTGCAGGCAAAATTCGCAGAAGTCTGGAAACAAGCCGAGGGCTCGGTTCTGTCGTACCGCTCACGTCAGATTAATTCCAAAATCCACCTCGAAGTCACCGGAAAAGCCAGCAACCCCCAAGGTGCCGGCAATCCTCAAATCTTCATCGAATCGATGGAGAATATTAAAGTTACGGTCGATACTAAAAAGTAGAATAATTTCCTACCGGCCCTCTCGCTTCCCCCCCCGTCATTGCGAGAAGCGAAGCGACGACTTGTCCGGCGCAGCTTTAGCTGAGACGGAAGCAATCTCGCAGCACTCGAGAAGAACTTTGGATGCGCCGTCATCTCTCGTCATTGCGAGGAGGCGA
>CALCZU010000110.1 GCA_937903155.1 uncultured Bdellovibrionales bacterium | reverse complement strand
AGCAATGGGACTTCGGCGTTGTTTCGCAGGCCCTCCCAACGAGTTCGGAGACCCGACCAAAACCTTGCCGAGAAGGGTACGCCGAAGTCCCATTGCCCGGACCCCGCTCCCGGTCGGCCGTCGCGCCACCTCCCGACCCTGTATAAATTTTTACAGTTGTCTAACAATCCTACACTTCGGTTTTGACCCTTTGAGCACGAGCCACCGTGGTACTCGACTTGCACATGACAGTGGTGCCCGGTCCACTCGCGTGATGCGACTGAGACTGTTTTCAAGTTGATGCTGTTTTGTTTGTGGAGGTTCCTTTGAAAGGGCTTATGAAAAAATTTATTCCAGTTTTAGTGATCTTTTTAACGCTTGCTTGCGGAAAGAAAGACGAATCGACGACGGTGCCGACTCAGTCTTCGCCAGATTCTTCGACTCCTGCGACGACCTCTCCTGTAGTTCCGACGCCTACCCCTGATTCCAGACTTCCTGATTTAACGGGAGCGGTTGGAGTGGATCTCACTCAAAAAGACGATCAAAATTATGCAGGTCTTGCAGAGATTGCGCAACGAAATGTGATTTCTCCTGTCGTGGGCGATCCTAAATTTGTAATGCGATTAAAAAATGGTTCCAACTTCGGATTGAGTGGAAATGCGCTTTTCGCTTTCGAAGACAAACTTGGTTTTGAAGCGGTACAGATTTCTTCGTTCGGTACGACGGGATATCTTCAAAATAACGTCCTCGATATGATTTTTGCTTCGACCGACATTCTTTTCAGAGTGACGGGAAGTTTAAGTGGAAACACATTGAATGGTTCTATTTACTATCGATTGAGAACTGCTGGTGAAGCCACTCTCACTTACACGATGGTCCATCCTTGGGACAGTTCGAAAACTTACACGACGGCTCCTCAAGCTTATTGCACGGATGTCACCATTACCTGCCAAAACAGTAATGGCGTTACAGTTGCTTGCCCCAATAAACCCTCCATCGATACGGCAAGTCCTTGCAGAAGCTTCATGAGTATCAGCGATACGAATGTCAAAAAACTCGGAAATTTTCAAACCCAGTACTCAAGCTGGATCACTTTAAAATAATAGGAGTCTCAAATGAATAAATCTAAACCCTTATTTCTGGCAACCCTAAGTCTTGCGATTCTAGTCGCAGTGTCTTGCGGAAAAAAAGATGAGCAACCAGCTCCTGTCGCACAAGCGCCAGTCACTCCCGCAACGGTTGCTCCTGCCCCGACGATTCAAGGCACGAACTGCCCCGTTGTCTCGGGCTCGATGCCGCTCAGCCAAAGCAATGGCTCGATGTTCTACGGAAACTTAACCCTTGCCGGAAATTCATCCGCAGGTGCTCCGAGCGCAATTGCGTTGAACATTCAATTGCTCAACTACGCAGGAATCGGTGGACCTCAAACGGTTGTCGCCGGCGGAAATGTTTACCTCCCCGATATGGCGAGACTGAATCAAACTCAAGTTCCGAATCAAAATTTCAATATCTGCGTGAGCACAGCCAGTGTTTCTGGTGGCGCTCCGGCAATCCCTGGAACTTACACGGCTCAATACAATGGAAGTGGAATGATTCAAATGACACTTCAAGGACCTTTCCAAGTTCCTACGATGCCTCAGTTCAGCGGAACTTATAATCCAACGCCTACATTTGTTCAGGATTATTTGACCGTGACGATGGGAGCAAGCGATTGCCCTACGTACCTTGTGAATGGAAAAATCCTCGGCTGCTTAAAAGTAAAACTCGGTAGCAACTACCAAGCTCCGGTTTTCTATTACCAAGCTAACTAAGAAGAGACCAAAATGTTACGTCTCACTGACACAAAATTAAAAGCCCAAGCGTGGCTGGAGTCCTGGGATACTCGTAGTCCCATGGTGATGAGACTGATACTGGTTCTCAGCTTAGTCCTCCTCAGCATGCTCGTCTTGTAAATCTCAGTGCCCCTTTTCGGAATGACGAAAAGGGGCACTTTTTTTATACCTCAATTAGATTCCGCCTCGCCCACCCAATTAATTGACTCTACGAGTCAATTCCCCTATATTTCGCCCTTAAAATTCAAATTTGTAGGGTGTCAGTATGAAGTTTCGCTTAACGGTTTTCGCGTTCGCATTGTCTTTTCTAGTTTTAAGTTGTTCTAAAAAATCCGGTTCTCAAAACTCGGATCTGTTCGATACGAGCCATTTTCCAAACCTCATCCTAAAAAACGCGGTTTTAGACAAAGACCTCCTCTTCCAAAGTGTTTTGATTGAAAGCGAAATGGGCGTCAGTCGCAAGAGTCGACTTGTCAGCTTTAAAAAGGTGGGGAACAAAGTCCTCTTATTCGAATCCTCCAAAGGCCATGTCGTTTCAAACGAAATTCCTGTCAGTCTCCTCATCGCGGATTTTGAGATTATCAAAGAGAATTCTGACTCTATCGAACTCGACTTTAATAAAGGGATGTACCAAATCTTTTCGGCCATCGAATGGCCCGATGAAGAAAATCAGAAATATGATCGTGACCACCATTTCTCTGTCTTACAAACGCGCTCTAGTTTTTTGAAAGAAATGAAACTCGCAACCAAAGAGAGCCTCATCATCCATCAAGTCATGCAAACCGCTCGCGCCATCGAAGGCAAAGGCGAAGTTAGCGTGCCCGTTCAAGTCAAATATTACCTCTCGCCGTACAATCCAGACTCCACGTACGAAAAAGTCACCCCGATTGCGCCCGAACGAATGCGTTTTTTTGAGACCGCACCCCTTATCAATTCTGAATTAGGTACGTCGCAAGCGTACGTGACGCGATTTCATCCGAAACAGCCCATCGTTTACGCAATCTCTGCCAACACGCCCGCTCAGTATCGACAAGCCATGAAAGAAGGAATTCTTTTTTGGAATAAAATTTTCGGCGAAGAACGGGTCAAAGCCATCGATGCACCCGCAGGCGTAGTTGCACCCGATTTTCATTACAATGTCGTTCAATGGGTCACAGACGATTCCGCCGAAGCGGCGTACGCCGATGCGCAAGTAGACCCGCTCACCGGCCAAATCCTCCACGCTCAAGTTTATTTTCCATCCATTATGGCGATGAACGCTCGAGCGGATGTACGAAAACAGCTCAAACGCTTTGCGGAAGAAGAAAATAAATCGCACTCCCATGTCGAACTTTCCTTAAAAGGATTTAAGCAAGGTCGTCTTTGTTCGTTGGAGGCTCGCCGAACTTTTAGCAAAAAAGATTTAGTACGAATGGTCGCAGACTCTACAATTTCAGATTCTCAAATTTTGAAAATCTCGCAAGACAAGCTTCGAAATACGATTGCCCACGAAATTGGCCATACTTTGGGCTTAAGACACAACTTTGCAGGGTCACTCGTTTCGAACTTAAAACTTTCAGACACCCCTAAAGAATTTGTTTCGTTTGTGAAGACGGGAAATCTCAAAAAAGATATTCTGATTTCGAATTCGGTGATGGATTATTTGCCCTTTATGCAAGAAATCATGCACGGATACCAGATCGCAAGCGGAACGATTCCCGAATACGATCGAATGGCGATTCGCGCGCTTTACTTCGGCGAAATGCCTTCTTCTAAAAACAGCCCTTTTTTCTGCACCGACTCGGATCAAGAGCGTTTTTTAGATTGTACAAAGTTTGATTCGGGCGCTTCACCCATCGAATTTGCGATCGAAGAAGCCAAAGATCAACTTGAGTCTTTACCTTTTCAGTTAGCAGAAGTTTTTATCAACTTCCGAACAGACGCAAGAGCGCGAGAAGAAGCCAACGCACTTGCGGGAGTCTCTATCCAGGCTCAGGCTTTCGAGAATGGATTTTTTGCTAAAAGAGCGCTCCTAGCGAAAGCGTTTAAAAACGACACGCATTTTCTAAAAGTTTTACAAAGAACATTCGATCCCGAAAATGCAAAAAAAGCAGAACGCGACTTTGTGCAGGCTGAAATTACACGCGTCTCGGGAAATGTCGCCGCAGCGTTTGAGATGCCGAAAAATTACTATAAATCGGTTGCTGAAAACTTTTCTAAAATTGTTCGAAGCCCAGAATACCGCTCCGGAACCGATGCCGAAGGCAATACCCATTCCTTTTCGGACGAAGATATCGAAATCATGGAAAAGAAAGTGGCAAACTTTCTAAAAAACCTGCGGGTTGCTCTCGCGGACGCCGAAATCAATGCCCTTTCTGAAGAACAGAAAAAGGTCGACGGGAAATGGCAACCCGCCGGAAACCGTGTGATTGATCACGCCGTCGGAGTTCAATTCATGGGAGTTCTCGAAGAAAAAGCCTGGGAGGTTTTAACGGCAATCCATCCCTCAAAACAGGTCGAAGGGATCCCCTTGCTTTCGCTCTCTTTGGGATTAGGCTCAATGGGATTACCTACGAGCGAATTGACAGGTCTTGCGGCCGCGTCGACGGCCCTTCCAAAGCTTCCTCAATTTACGTATCCGTATCTGTTGAGACTGACCGCTGCCAAGTTGCTCAATTCCCCTGGAGAAAGCTTAGGAATGGGAGTGTGGCAGAAATCAAGCCTCAAAAACCGATATGCAGAGTTCCTCGAAACAACGCTCGGCAAACCCTTCGACAACCTTAAACCCGACCGAATCATCGGCGTCGAAGCCACGAGTTGGATCTTAGAAAATCAAGTCATCACTAAAGAACTAGAATGAATTATTTCTTCTTCGATTTATGAGTCGAATTGAATTTCGTGATGACCGCTTCTGTTAAATCTTCGCCCCCTTGGGAGTAAAGAACAGCGCCTTCGTTTTTTTCTAAAACGAGTTGAAGATTCTTATCGCGACCAATGCCTTCGATGATAGCCCGTAATTCGTCGATGAGAGGCTTCGTCAATTCACGTTCGTGTTTTTGGAGATCCATCTGGGATTCGGACGCACTCTTTTGAAGTTCGGCAAACTTCTTTTGAAGCTCGACTTGTTTCTTTTGTTTTTCGGCATCGCTTAAAAGAGCAGCTTTTTTTTCGAAAGCTTCGGCTTCTTGCTGAAGAGCCGCTTGAGCTTTTTCAAGTTCGGTTCTTTTTGCAGTGACCTTTTTTTCTAAATCAGATTTTGCAGTTTTGCCGGCATCCACCGATTGCAAAGCTTTTTGAAGATCCACAAATCCCACTTTAAAAGCAGAACCTGTTGTCTCAGCAGCCATTAGACTCGACGAACTCAGCGCCAAGAAGATGGCGGCGAATTGGATTGTTAGTTTCATGATTTTCTCCTTAGAAAGCGGGACCGATACTAAACTGGAAGATCGGTGAACCTGAGTTAACGATAGGGTAGCCAAATTCAAAACGCAAGGGACCGATAGGCGTAAACCAGCGTAAGCCCCATCCGACATCCATATAAAGTTTCCGACGATTGTCGGGAATATTATTAAAATCATCCCAAGCATTCCCTGCATCGAAGAAAAGAACTCCTCTCAGACGCGCTTCTTTCAGAATAGGAAATTCAATTTCGGTTTGCAAAAAGGCTTGATTGTGTCCACCGTAAACAAACTCAGAGCCTTTCAGACTTGTCTGATTGACCGTATTCGGAGGCACGGCCGGTTTAAAGCGCGCTCTATCTCCCAGCAAGGGCGAATCTGCTGTTAAGCCTTCACCGATAATTCGTTTGGGTCCGACCCTTGCGAAGTCATATCCGCGCAAGTTTCCTAAGCCCCCGAGCGTGTAAAGTTCGGTCACCGGAACTTCTTCATCCGACCGGGTCGAAGAAACCGAACCTCCGACGACATTCACACGGAAAATAAAATCCCAGAACAAAGGATAGAAGAATTTAATATTCAACGACGACTTGTTAAAATGCCGGTCTCCGCCGAGCCCTGCGAACTCATTCGACAAACTCCAGTAGTACCCTGAGCGAGGATCATAACGGTCATCTCGCTTATCAAATACGATGCTCGCGGTCGAACTACTCGTATAACCGTTCACCGACTCAAACGAGATCAACGTTTGATCGATAATGGAAGGCGAAGGCACATAACTGTGCTCGTACTTATAGTTTAAATAAAGATTCGTGTACTCGACGATCGGATGACCGAGTTTAATCCCGGTTCCGGTTCGGGTTTCCGAGAAGGTCGGAACCGATGAAATGGCGTAGATCTCTCTTCGAATCTGATAAAGATCTCCCCCTAAACTCCAAAGCGTCGAACCCACATAGGGCTCCTGGACGTTTAAGTTAAACTGATAAAAACTTTGTCCCGTTCTCATCTCCGCGGAGAAACTTGCGACCTGTCCGTTGCCTAAAAAGTTATTTTGAGAAAGCTGAGCGTGCGCTGTGAAGCCCACATCTCCGGTTGCATAGCCTGCGCCAATCACAAGTTGCCCGGTCGAGCGCTCTTTCACTCTCACTTCGACATCGACTACGTTGGGATCCGTCTTGGAGGTCGTCTGGTGAAACTCAACGCTATCAAAAAAGCCGAGTCGCATCACATTTTCACGACTCGTACGTTTTTTAGAACCGCTGAAAAGCTCGCCTTCTCTAATCGTCAATTCTCTTCGAACCACCTTGTCCTTAGTTCGAGTATTGCTCGTCACTACGATTTTACCGATAAAAACGCGTTCTCCGCGCTCAACTTCGTAAGTGACGTCGACGGTCTTGGTATCGTCGTGAATCATCGGTTGAGGAACCACGTTTGCAAACGCGTATCCTAAATCAGAATATTTTTCAGTGTACTTTAAGGTTTCGCGACGCAAAGTCTCCGTATTAAAGACCTCTCCCGTAATGAGAGCAGAATCGGCCGCCAATTCATCGCGACGATAGAGTAGATCTCCGGCGAAATCGACTTTTCCGACGAAATACTGCTCGCCCTCTTCGACTGAGAATGTGATGTAAATGTATTTCTTATCGGGGGAGACCGTGACTTCAGGTTTTCCAAATCGAGCGCGAACATACCCCATCGTTCCGTAGTAAAAACCCATGGCCGCGATATCGCGTTCGAAAACGGCTTCTCGGTAAGCACCACTTCCAGAAATAAATGAAAACGGACCACCCTCTTTGGTTTGCATGACGGACTTCAAATCATCCGCGAGGACTTTTTTCGCGCCGATGATATTGATTTTTTTAACCTGGATCTTATCGTTTTCTTCGATATTAAAAATGATCTTTGCTTCATTGCGAGAAGTGTCCGGAACAATTTCGTAGCGGATATCGGCTAAGTAGTAGCCCTTTTCTTCGTATTTATTCTGCAGTTTTTCGACGGTGGCTTTAATCTTTTGAAGATCCACCACTTCGAATTCTTTGACTTGTATCTGGTCTTTGATGTCATCTTTATCTAAGGCGTCGAGGCCTTTATATTCGATCGTCGAAACAATGGCTTTTTCTTTCACTTCGAAGATAAGCTTAATGCCGCCTTCGAAATCGTCTTCAGAAGCTTCTACACTTTCAAAAAACCCGGACGAAAAGATCGTCCGAATATCTTCGCGCAAGATGTCGCGATTCAGCGGAGTTCCCACAGCCGAACGGATTTTTTGAATCACCGCTGGTTTTTCAATCTTCCGATTGCCGTGGACTTCAATCGCCTTGATGATTTCTTCCTTGGCTGCCACCAATGGAGAAGCAATAACAAGAACACTTAATAGAGGAAGGAAACCCTTTCTCGCTGCACTTACAAAGAACTCTTTCAACAAAAGTGTCGCCCTATCCTTAAAGTCAGTTCCGATACGTTTCAGTTAAGTATCGGTAATTATTACACTTAAAATTCTTGCCGATTGTACACACACGACCCCCCCTTTGTAAATGAAAAGGGCTCTCTATTTTATGGATTTCGTCATTTACCTGTAGACGTAACTCGGCCGAGTTTGTGCCATGACGTTTAGCATTATCGCCAAATTGATTCGACATCTGGTTTTGAAAATGGAATGAATGGTCTTCAGGGGGAGAACGGGGATATGAAAGCAAAAGTTTTCGGATGGGCGGTCTTTCTGACATTAATAGGGTATTGTTCAAACATGTCTGCCGGGCCCGAATCTCAAGCAAATCACGTTCAAAAGTTTTTTAAGCGAGTTAACGCCTATTGGAAAGAACTCAGCGTCGAAAACTACAGTGTTAAACCCACCAAATTAAAACAGGGCGAAGTCGGCTTTTTGCTCCTCACAGAACTCATTCGCGGGCAACCCGAAATCTCGGTCGACAATATTTTCTTTAAAATGCGCGAAAAAGAAAAAGACGGCGATTTTAAAACCAAAAAGGACGGAACGTTCAAGCTATCGTACGACGAAGGAAAAAGTTCGGTCTCTAAAGCAGACCCTATTAAAGTGATTCGTGGCCCTCAGGGGTATGTGATTTTAGACGGACACCACGATTGGTATTTGTCTTTTTATCTGGGGGCAGAAACCATCGCGGTAGAGGTCGTAGAAGATCTTCATAAACTCTCTCCCGTGGAATTTTGGCAGCAAATGAAAACCCGGCAGAAAGTCTACTTATCCGAGAGTGCGGAAGTGTTAGCGGCATGCCCTCCCGCATTTAATACGGTTAAAGACAATCCCAATCGCTATCTCGTGTCTTTGCTCGCGCGCAAAGTAAAAATGGATTCGACCGGCAAAAAGGTTAAAAACCAAAAAGGGCCTGAGAACGCGCTTTGGTTAAAAATAAATGACAGCATGCCTTACATCGAATTCGATTTGGCGAAAATTCTCTCGGACAACGGAATTGAATACAAAGCGGAATGGGGAGACCAGATCCCAGACGAAATCGTGGAAAAAGCGAGAGAGATTTTTGTGGCAGCAAAAAAATCTCACCTGATTCCCAAACTCGAATTTCTTTATTTTTTGGAGACGAAAGAGCAAGCGAAAACTTCCTTTCAGTCGAAAGAGTACCTCCAGTCTTTGATCGATGCGAATCCCGCAATTTTAACGCCGCCGTTTCAATGCATCCAAGCAGTTGTCAGTCTCACTTTGAAAACGACTTGAGAAGTATTCATCGAATGTCTCAGAAATCTGTCATTGCGAGGGTGCGCAGCATGTTCAGTGACACTACATCCCTAACAAAGTCTGACAGGACATCCCTAACAGTCTA
>CALCZU010000109.1 GCA_937903155.1 uncultured Bdellovibrionales bacterium | reverse complement strand
GATCTACACAGGCGAAGACACTCTTTCCCTACACGACGCTCTTCCGATCTAGACGTTTCGTCTTTCGCCTGTGTCTGGATTTAAGACGTAGACTCTGAAGCTGTCGTTGTCGTCTTCGGCTGTCACCGCAACATCCATTTTGAATTTTCCACCTTTGCCGTTTAAGGCTAGGGGAAGAACGGCGCGAGCCGAGACTTGTGGTCCATACTCAGGTCCATCGCCGATTCTCAGTTTCGCATCCACGACTTTCCAGCCGGTGTTTGCGGCACCGCTGAGAACCATGGTTTTCAAAGGTCCGGTTTCGCAGTCGTCGAAGTTAATCTTCAAACCTGCTTCAGGAATTTCAACGTAATCGCCGCGCCATTTGAGTTCGCGAATGACTCGAAAAACCTGTTCGTCATCTCTGAACCCGGTCAGAACGACTGGCATATCCTGCCAGTCGGCTTGAAGTTCTCCCGCATCGAGATTGATTTGCTTCATTTTAGAAGCCAATTTCACATCGATGACAGAAACAATCTTTCCGTTTTGGGAAACTTCAATCGTATCTACCCCCGTAACTTTTTCCTTCCACATGGGAAGCGAACCATTTCTTAAGACCACAACCCCTTCACGTTCCGTCGCAACAGCACTTGTGTAGTTGGGTACTAAATCAAACACCGCTTTATTGACTTGAGTGAGAAGTTCTTTGGAACCTGTTCCAATATCTTCGAGCTTCAAGGGAACTACAATGTCCGAGAGAACTCCCGTATCTTCAATAAGGTCCCCCTGGTGCGCTCCCGAGCGAACCACTTGTCGCCAAGCGACTCTCATGTTCTGGTTGAAGCTCAACTCTTTAAATGGGTTATCTAAATTATCACCCATGACGGATTGAAACGTCGTGTACTCCATTACGTTCGCTCCACCGCCCCCTGTCGTCCGATTCATTCCGATGATGGTTGCCGCCTTTGCGTCTTGCATTCCTGCCGTGAACATGTCGCAGGCAGAAAAACAGTTCGAGTCGGTTAAAACAACCGTCGGTTTAAACCAAACTTGACCAATCCGATTGGCTTCGCTCGGAGCTGTGATCGTCATTGGAGTCGTGTAGTGCTCTTTCGCATTGATCGAGCGACGAATCTCTTTTGACCAGCGGTTTTCTCCTTCATTTGCCTTTAAAAAGATTTCTTCATTCAAAGGATTGGCAAGCATTCGAAAAGTGGAAGGCTCAATTTGCTGTGCCGAGAAGAGTTGTAAAAGTTTTTCTGCGAATACGATGTTTCCGCCTGGATTGCTTCTAACATCGACAACTAATCCTGCGGTATCCGCAAATGCCACTTCAATCACGCGTCGAATTCCATCTATAACCGTTGGAGTGTCAAGGTTTCTATTTTTCCAATGAAAGGTTTTGAGACGGATATAACCGACCTTGCCTTTTGCAGAATTTAAAAATCCGACATCGAAAATTTCTTCGAATTCATTGCCTCCCGCAACAAGCTTTACATTGGGGACGAGTTTCGGCGTGCCGAAAAGCGTGTTGTATCTCTCTTGGTAATCATTCGATCCCTGTTTCAAGCCATCAAAGAACTTCGTTTTGCCCGCTTTCGCATCGTAGGTGTGTTTCGCGTTTTGAGGCTCGATACATTCGGTCTCCAAAATCGATTGCCAAGGAATTTCCTTCTCGTAAACGCCTTTTTCATTTTGCAGTTTGAGTTTGAGGGTGTCTTCTTTTGGAAGCCCATTCTCAGACATTAAACTTTTAAAGCTTAGGAGTTCAAGAGCACGGGATCTCATCGCATCTTGGTTCGCGCCACCTGAAAAGGGTTTGAGTAGGTTCAGGGCTTTTTCGATTGGCAGACCATTATATTCGAGGACTCGGTCTTTCACTTCGATGCCTTCGGCTAACTCTCCCTTAAGTTTAATGATTTTCGAAACAACGACGATGGTTTTGTTTCCGCTTTTCACCGATTCAAATTGCAGAGGAACAAAAACCGCTCCGCAACCGAACGGGGAAGGCGAGAAGAAGTTTGTGTGCAAATCGTGAAGTCCCGCAAACGCTTTCGAAAACGATTCGTGGAGCTGGTCATCCGTAAGAGTCAAAAGATTTTGCTTAATGCTCTCCATTTGAGCGCGACTATTCGCTTCTTTTCCAAAATGGAGCATTTTGATGTCTCTGTGAACGAAGAGTTCATTTAGAACCAGCTCGGATTGATCCAGAAGAGTTTGCCTCTGCTCCGCAGAGTAACTCGGAATCACGAGCTCTTTTCGAGCTTTATCGAGAGACATGAATTCAGGCGATGCCTGTAGGTTGAAAGATGCAACGACAAGAGCAACGGAAAATAATTTCCATTTCATAACGAACCCCCCACTATTTTGATCCAGAAACTTGCATTTCTGAATCCCCAATTACCATTAGAATTGCTTCTGATTTCAGGTCTAACCAAAATAAAATAAACGAGCAAAGTTAATTTAGTGCAATTGACAACATTTGATAAGGCGGCGTACACAAGATAACTTTGCGAAGAGGACACACAAGTTAACGACTGAAAATACTATGAAAATTGCCGTCATCGATTCAGGTTTAGGAGGACTCAGTATCCTCGAAAGTATTCAAGCGGTGTTACCACACGAAGATTATTTTTATTGCTCGGATAATTTGAATTTTCCTTACGGCGAAAAAACTGAGAGTGAAATTATTTACGCAATTTCGAATGTCACCGAGAAAATAGTGAAAGCTTTTCATCCCGATCTTCTGGTTGTTGCTTGCAATACCGCCAGCACGCATGCACTTAAAATTCTCAGAGAAAAATTCGCGCTACCGATTATTGGGGTGGTTCCCGCAATCAAACCCGCTGCAGAGAAATCGGCGACGAAAGTGATCGGACTCTTGGCGACGGAGAGGACAGTTCGATCTGCCTATACGATGCAGTTGATTTCAGAATTTGCAAAAGATTGCAAAGTCGTATGCCGCGGGTCGACAGCACTCGTCCAAATGGCGGAAGATAAAATGGCGGGTCTTGAAATTTCTAAAGAGAGTTTAAAAAACGAGATCCTTCCTTTGTTAGATCGGAAGAGCGTCGTGTAGGGAAA
>CALCZU010000108.1 GCA_937903155.1 uncultured Bdellovibrionales bacterium | reverse complement strand
GGTTTAGAAGCAAAAAAACTTCCTCCACTTTCGGTTTTTCTGTATGTCGGTGGTGATGAAGTCAATTTAAGAACCGCGACGTGGGAAATGTTGAAAAGCCTAGAGAAGATTCCAGGACTCGATCCTTCTCTCGTGAATATTGTGGTGGAACTGGATGATTACGGTCCAGGTCCCAATAACCGCTATTTAATTAAGACGAGTCCGCGCTCCCGAAAAGGGTTTCATTTAAATTCCCCGATTATCCCAGAATTCGAAATTCAAAAAATCGATCCTAAATTTGAATATGGCGAAAGAAACTCTGGCCATCCGCTCACCGCAAAAAGTTTTTTGAGTTGGGCTGTGCAAGCCTATCCCGCGGAGAATTATATGGTGGGATTGCTCGGACATGCCTGGGGTCAGTTTAAACTCATCCAAGATTTTTACGTTGAGGGAAAAACACTCTCCGATGCGAAGATGATGAGTCCCTACGATTTCGTCCAAGTGGTCAAGGAAATTTATGCCGAGGACCAAAAACGCGAACGCCCACTCATTCCAAAGGGAAAGTTCGATTTCCTGCTCATTGATGCCTGCAATGTAGGCCAGATTGAACTTTTAAGAGAATTCGTCGGTGTTTTCGAATATTTTATTGGAACGCCGCTCGAAACCCCTTTCTATAGTATCCCCTACGACAAAGTGTTTACGTCACTCATTCAAAAACTTAAAAATCCTCCAGAAAAACCTCGAACTCCCAAACAAGAAAGAAAATTTTGGGAAGAGTTTTTAACCGGTCTTGTGAAAACCTATATCGAGAGCCATGCTCCAAACGGAGATCTGGCGAAGAAAGAAGCGCAGGTCGATGTGATCTCTTCTTTCGTGGCGAGACTCGATGAAATTCCACGCGTCGAAGAATCGCTTCGGAAATTTATCCAAGCGATCCCAGAGCGTGAACAAAAAATGGCAAAGCGCGCGCGACCGCGCTCGGTCTATTCCATTCGGGACAACGACGACAATATTGATTTGCTTTTGTGGGTGCGAGCGTACCAAAAGCATTTCTTAGAGGAACTCGAAAAGCCAGACAGAACCGATAAAGAAGAATTGAAGTCTGCACTTCGCGCAGCAAAAAAGTTTGAACAGTCATTGGATTATTACGCTGTCGACAAAACGGAAAACCCCATCAAAATTGCTCATCCTACGGCTGATGGAGCGTGGGCCGAAATCGAAATCGATGGTTTCGCCCATCGAAATGATTTAGCAGTAGGACAAGGGCTTAAAATCCTAGCGCGTACAAACCCTGACGTCCCCGGTCTTATCCCGAAGATGTACGACCGAGAGGATAAGCTCGTCGAAGTTAGTCGCGGCTATTTTCTAGAGCTTGCCGAAGCTTTGCACGATAAAGGAAAAGAGGAAGGCGAAAACTCTCTCAGCCGCCGAAAAAATGTCGGAAATGCAAAACCCGTCACTGAGCTTTTAGGCTATCGGCTTTATTGGGACGGCCTTCCTGCATTTTTTGTGGGAGACGACTCCAAGATGCCGCGAAAACTTTGGGTCTGGCTCGACCGAACTCGAAAGAGTGAAGCCCTCAATCGTGAAGTCAGATTACAACTTCCGGGGACCACCGAAATCAAACTCCACTACGTGTCGGGAGATCCCTTAAAGTACTTAGAACAAAAAAGCTTAGGCAACTCGCCAAAGGCACTTCATGTCGAATCTATTTCGGTCGATCCCTACCATTTGGTAACTGACCCTCGACTCTTAAATCCTGCAGATAGAACTCACGAAGGCGTCTACGTTGCAGCCGCCCATAGCGCTGGCTCACTGACAACGGGAATGAAAACGTATTCGGGACGACCTCTCCCGTCGAAGTATGCAGATTACTACGGAGGCTACATTCCCCTCGCGATGCTCCCAAATTCTCGCATCACGACATTGGAAGAGTATTTCGATTTCTTAGAAGAACTGCCCGCAAAACTCCGAAAACAATTTCTACGCTCCGGAACCGCCTACTACAAACTCTACGCCTTCGGAAATTCCGGGATGCCCGAACTTCTCTGGAATAAAAAAGC
The DNA here is from genome assembly GCA_937903155.1 of uncultured Bdellovibrionales bacterium. Classification (GTDB taxonomy): domain Bacteria; phylum Bdellovibrionota; class FAC87; order UBA2466; family UBA2466; genus CALCZU01. The sequence goes on along the minus strand of CALCZU010000108.1, from coordinate 261 downwards.
CAAACCCCTCTGCCGCAAGGAACTCATAAAAATCCTCGAAACCTATCCGAGATGATCACTCGTTAAGTGCTATCCGCCATCGCTCCCTACCCGTCTTTGCGAGGAGCGGTCATCAAAATTTAAAATTGTGGGATCCTCTTATATTAGAGAGGATTTTTCGTGGGCTTGTCGACATGGCGCTGCGGACTGGAGCGTTGCTATCAAGCAGTCCAGGATGGCCAATGGTATGGACCCCGCTCTTTCAAAACCCCAACAGAGGGG
>CALCZU010000107.1 GCA_937903155.1 uncultured Bdellovibrionales bacterium | reverse complement strand
CTGTTAGGGATGTCCTGTCAGACTTTGTTAGGGATGTAGTGTCACTGAACATGCTACGCACCCTCGCAATGACAGAATCTCGGTTAACGCTCTTGTTGAATCCAAGCTAGGAGGAGTTGTTTTTCTTCGGGCGTGAGTGGTTTTCCGTTCACGGGAGGCATGATTTTGCGTTGGACTCCCTCAAGGCGTAGAGCCACTTCATGCATGAGTTTTTCTTCCGTCGAAAATAGGTCTGAGAAAAAAGGGTATTTCGAGAAGTCTAAAAAAGGTCCACGGTGGCAAGTGGCACACTTGGCTCTGAAGATAGGTAGAACTTCTGCAAGGCCGACTGAAAAACCGATTTGGGAATAGGATAAAAGAATCGCAAAAAAACAAACCTTTAACATCGTTACCTCAGAGCTGAGGACGTAAAGGCCTTTAAAATTCCTTTCGAATCAAAATCCGCGATAATTTGATCGTAACGTGAAACGCTTTTTTTATCGCGTCCTTCTTCCCCGATCCACTTCGTGCCCTTCTTACGGTAAAAGCGGCAGACTTCTAAACCATTGTCTTCCATCCGACACCACTCAGGATTTCCGAAATCGGAGATCAGATCCTGCTTGGTCGCTTTTCCGACAAGGGCCGTGTACTTTTCGTCTAAATGCTTTTTCGCTTCACTCGGACTGACGATTTCCTTCTTAGAAGAACATGCTCCGAAAGAAATCGCCATCAGGACGACCAAAAGAGACTTCCAATTCATTTTATTACTCACCCTTTTTTCGAATTTTCATCGAGCTCAGCGCGACGTTTTTTCAGCTTTTCAAGAAGACCTGGAAAAGATTTTTCTTTTAAAAACGCGTCGATTTGTTCGTTGATGTTAACGCTGTAGCGCAATTCTTCGTACGAAATATCATAAACCGACCATTTTCCGTTTTTCTTTAAAAAGTAATAGTCGAGGCTAAAAGGTTCGTTCTTTACAAAAAATCGAGCCGAAACTTTTGCATCATTTCCCTTCACGTCAATCGAATCAATTTTATAAGTCGTGTCCGTCCAAAACTTATCGAGACGAGTGAAAGCGGTTTTTATAATCACTTGTTTTAATAAATCTCTGAACTCACCAAAGTTTTTACCGGCGTTCTTTTTATAGTTTTCTTTTCCCAAGCAAAGTTCGCTGACTTTATCCCAGTCTAACGCCCCTTCGATGTCAGCGCGGGCTTTTGCTTTCGTAGCGCCTTCTGAATTCACTTTTTTCGAAGTTTCAAAAAGCTCTTCAAGTTTCTTTTTAATGACGAGTGCCTCGCCTTTAAATTCCGGCTCTTTGCCAGTGGCGGGAGCCGCTGCCGCAGCAGGAGCTTTCGCCGCGTCTGCTCCCGGAGCCGGCGCCGCGGGAGGGGCATCCGCTGCAAAACTGATAAGAGTCGAAAAAATAAACGGTGTTAAGTATTGAGCTTTGATTTTCATAGGGACTTATCTTAGTGGCCGAAGTGCGTGCTAGTCAAAGCTTTGATCCGCTGCAAAATAATTTCAGGAGCAATTCCTCTTAAGCACGCTTGGTATCCGTAAGGCGCTCTGCAGTATGATTTTTCACAGGGGCTACAGGGAATATCGATTCGAATAGGGTGCGAATTCGCCCCTAAGGGCGAGATATAGAAGGGGTCGCCTGGACCAAAAAGGATAACCGTGGGCGCGCTCGCGAGTGTCGCCGAGAGATGAGCAACGCCCGAATCGTTGCTGAGTACGGCTTCTGCCTTTCCGCATAGTTCGATCACCTCTTCTAATGTCGTTAGACCGATCCGGTCTTCAATATTCGCAAGCTTGAGACGAGCGATCTGAGATTTAAATTTGGATTCTTGATTCGAACCCGTCACCACAATTCGATGGGTTGGGTAATTCACCGACAGAAGCCGCAAGAGTTCGGGAAAGTAAGGATACTCTCTCAAAGAGATCGAAGCGCCCGGGGCAATGACGATGAGTTTTTCGCGCGCCCTTGAACTTTGTGGCGTCTGCCAATCGTTTGCGATTGGATGGCCAAGCGACGTCTCGAGTAACTGCAAATATTGATTCGATTTGTGCCTTCGGTCTTCAATTCCTTTCCATGGAATCGAAAATGAATGAAAGAGGACTCCCCCGTCGTTTGAAAATCCTAAACGGTTTCTTGCACCCGCTAAGAAAAGAAAAAACGCCGCACTAAAGCTTGCGGGCAGACAAAAAGCCAAATCAAATTTTACAGTTTTAATCTCTGAAGCCCTTTTGAGAAACGCCTTTGAAATTTTTCTTTCGGCAGAGGTGAGTGTGAGCTTTTGATGAGCGAACTTTGAATCGTCAAAGTTTTTTAAACTTTCAGGGCATAAAAAGGTGATTTGCGAATGGGGATACGCCTTTCGTAATGCGTGATAGAAGGGACGCGCCATCACATGGTCGCCAATCCAATTCGGAGTGCGGACCACAATCCTCTTGGGTGAAGAGGCCTCCGTTTTAGATTCTTGAGCCATATGATAGGGTTTATCCTAAATGATGACGGCACTCAATTCACACGAAAAAATAAAAGCCGTATTGCTCGCGACGGCATTGGGCGTTCTTTTATGCTTTTTTCTGCCGTTCACTCATTTCTTATATGTTGAAGGGGTGAGTCCCTATTTCGGAAAAGTCACTTCTCTTAAGTTCAGCCTTTTTCCGATTTTGGCGATAGGACTTTACTTTACGTTAAATCCTTCATGGAAGTGGAGTTCAAAGGGGCTTTCGTTTCTTCTCTACTCAACGCCTTTTCCGGTGATGCTTGCGTTTCTTTACGGAAGACTGACATCGATTTTTGAAGGAGAACTCTTAGAAGCGTCCACTTACTATTGGTATGTGGTCTGTATTCCTATTGGCGAAGAGTTTCTGTTTCGGGGGTGGGTTTTTGAAATTTTCGAACGAAGGTTTCCAGAAAAAATCTTACTGAGAACGGTTCCTTTTTCCGTGACGCTTTGGATCACAAGCCTTCTTTTTTCTCTCTGGCACTTTCAGAATTTAGGCCGTAACCCCTTTGGCCTCGTGCTGATTCAAGTGGTGTATACTTTTTTTACAGGTTTTTGGTTGGGACAAATCCGCTTAAGAGCTGGAAATCCCATTCCTTCCTGTATCGCCCATTCCCTATTGAATCTTGCCAGTCTTTGTTTCTATTGATTCATGCTAAAATAGACAGATGCGACGCAAAAAAAATGGACAAGCCGTAGTCGAGTATTTACTTCTCGTCGTCATGATCTCGGTAACAGTCGCCGTCGGCATCCGCAATTTAAACCGCACCATCTATCAAATCTGGACAGGGCTAGCTCGCCAAATCGCTCTCCCATGCCCTGACTGCAAAGCAAAAGCGGCCCCTGATTTTTAATCAAGGATTAATCCCTAAATTCCTCATTCCCTTAATCCCTTCTCCCTCGTCGCCCCGCTCCTCGCAATCCCTACAAGTTACTGATAAATTTTAGCCTCATGAAAAAACTCAGCCTGTTTCTTTCGCTATTCCTTAGCTTTCAAATCAACGCCGCCTACTGGATCGAAGGCGAATCCTATCTCGCCTACTGGGACGAAAAAAACCCGCCGCAATATTTCGACGCCATCTCCAGCGACTCCAGCACCGTCGACAAAACCCAGTGCCGAATGTGGGTCACCGAAAAAGGAAAACTCAAAAGCTTCGATCCAAAAGGGACGCTTTCCATTCATAAAGACGCCGACAAAATCCTAAGCGACTTCAAAAAAGGCCATTTCATCACCCGCTCAGCATCACAAGATGCCTTCGAAACTCGCAATGAAAAAGGAAACATCGTCTCCACCACTAAAACCGATTGGATCAAAGACTCCATCCAACTCGCGCCTTCAAAAGATCAGCTGTGGTCTCTCAACGAAAACGCAACGACAGGAGAAGCCAAGCTCCTCTCCCTCGACTCCAATTTAAAAATCAAAACTTCACACTTCATCGCAAATAAAAGCGTCATCTGGCCCAACTTCAAACTCCTCACCGATCCTCTTTCACACCAAATCTGGATCGCCTACTCGGGTTCCGCTCCCAACGTGGGATACAGCACTTACCTACATCTTTTCGACCAAACCTCTCAAAAAACTTTCCCCGGAAAAGTCAAAAGCCTGTTCTTTGATTTCTGCAAAGAAAACGACGGCTCAATTTTGTTCACACACGATAATCCTCCCCTTGTCGGCATGACTCTTCCCGACGCTTCTGTCGTCGAAAAAATTTCACCCGACGGAAAAAAGACACTCGTCTACCAAGCGGAGAACGACACCCTCATCGATGCCCTCCATTGCGAAAAAGACCGAGTATTGATGATTCAGCGTTCGCTGTGGGGAAGCGTCGGTTCAGATTTAGTCAGTTGGGATCGTAAATCGATTCAAGAAGTTCAAACCCACTTCCATCTCAAAGGCCCCGCGAAAAAAATCCACTCCTGCAACTAGTTAAATTCGCGCAAGCAATCGGATGGCATCGTAGAGACGATTCGGAAGCTCAGAAAAATCTTCGACTTCAAGACAAACCCCACTTCCGGCTTCAGCCATTTCCCTCGAAGCTTCGATATGACTTCCAGCACCGTGGAGGTGTAAGACGAGTAAAAAGTCGAACTGTCTTGCGATTTCTAAAACATCCCCACCTTCAGTACTTCTTCCATCGGAGGCTAAGAGTCCCACTTTCCGTTTTCCAGAAGCAGTCATCTGATACTGCTTAATCCCGTGTTCAAGCCCCAGACGAATATTCGTGAACCCGCGAGGTCTCGCCTTTAGGAATTTCAAAACGGTATCTGCGACCGACTCTTGAGTCGAAAGAGACTTAATTGACTGCGCTTTCGATGAGAAAAGAACAACCGAAGCGTCGGGTGGCTTTACTTCCAAAAGTAAAACCGCGACCGCGATACTGGCTAAGAGATGTTTCTCGCCATTCATCGAAGAACTCGTATCCAGCATCGCGACACACGAAAAGGGTTTATCGACGACTTCTTCCACTAAGAAATCTTCCGGCATCGCAAGGAGCGGTGATTCTTCGATACTTTCTTCTAAAGCTAATTCTCCAAAAGGATTCGTTAAAAAGTTCTCGACCTTTCGCAATTTCGGGCGTGAAGGGTGAGAGATGACTCTCCGAGCTCTATCTAAAACAAGGCTCACAAGTTCTCGATCCCATTTGGGATCCCCTGATTGTGCTTTTTCGAAATAGATTTGCCGAAGTTTATCGTTTGAAAGACCGAAACCCGCGTTCTCGTCCGAAAAAGCCATTTCCATTTCGGCTTGTTTTTCGGGCGGCATAAAGACTGACGCAATCCGCGTTTGGAAAGTGCTCTCAGATTTTTTTATTTTTTTTTTTGATCGCCTGAATAAATGGATTGCTTGAGCATATCGTCGATGACGTCTTCGACTTTTTCTTCATTTGAAACAAGCTCAATTCGCGAAGGGAGCGCAATCGACACAGCCTCTTCAAAGGACATATCGGTCGTCACCAACTTACAAATCGCAATCGCCGCACGCACACTGGCACCGCGTTTAATCGAACTGTGCTTTCGAGTAGCACGGACGAGATCTAAGGCTCTTAACGCCACCGACTTCGAGGTTTCAGAGACTTGTGTCTGTAAAATCTCAAGCTCTTCTTCTTGAGTTTGATAATCCAGCGTCATCATCTCGAAACGATCGAGAAGCGCCTCTGAAAGTGCGTGCGTCGCCGTAAATTCTTTTGGATTTTGCGTTGCGACGACACAAAAGCCCTCTTTAGCTTCGATGGAACCAATTTTAGGAATTGAAATCTTCTTCTCATCCATCGCAGGAAGCAAAATATTCTGCACGGCTTCGGGCATGCGGTTTAATTCATTCACAAAAAGCACGTCGCCGTTTCTCATCGCTTCAACGAGTGGCCCGTCGACAAAACACTCTTTAACGTAGCCTTTTTTCAAAACCATTGGGGGATCGAACCAACCCGTAAGTTTTTGCTCGGTGTAACGAGTATCGCCGTCGACTCTAAAAAAACTACGTCCCATTTGAGAGAGTAATTCTTGAATCAAAAATGTTTTTCCGACTCCCACAGGGCCTTCGACAAGCAAATTGCGATGGAGTGAAAGCGTTTTACGAATGACTTCGCTTTCTTTATCGCGACCGATGATCTCGATTTTATTTTTTGTCTTTTTTGCCATTCTTATCCTTATCAATACGCTCGACTAACCTCTCATACAAGAAGTTTGCGACATCACTGGGACGCGCGCCTATCGTAAAGCCGGCATCGTAACCCAATTCTACTGCAAGTTGATGTGTGATACGAGGTCCGCCTGCGACCAAGACAAATTTATTCTCAAGGCCCCGAACTTTAAGCTTGTGCATCAATTCTTTTAAATCGGTGACGTGAATTTCTTTCTGAGTCACGATTTTTGAAACTAAAATCGCATCCGCTTTTTCTTTCACCGCTCTATCAATCAATTCGTCGGTCGGAACCTGACTCCCCATATTAACGACTCTAAAACCTTTATAGCGTTCAAGCCCAATATCCCCGTCGAAGCCCTTCATATTTAAAATCGCGTCGAGCCCAACCGTATGCGCATCGTATCCTGTGCACGCTCCCACTAAGCGAATCGGCCGACCGATATCGGCGAGAATGAGTCGGTCGATCTCTTTATAATCTCTTTTTTCAAACGTGACTTCGGGCACATCAATTTTTTCAAAATCGACACCCTTATCGGTTCGACCAAAAACCACGAAGAAAGAAAATCCAATTCCGACTTTCGACATGTGTGCCACTTTAACGTCGTAAAATCCCCAGGACTCGGCCATCTGAGTCGCCGCCGCACGAGCTCGCGCTCCGGGTTCAATCGGCAATGTAAAACTCAGCTGAACCGCACCATCGTTGGTTGTATCGCCGTAGGGTCTTAAGTTTTTTAAATCAATAGGCTGCGTCTTCATATGCGGCTACCCATCAATTTAAAGAATGGATTCACGTAGTGAGATCGATCAATGGCAAAAACACCATTACCGCCCTTTCCTCCATCCATTGTGCGTTTCACATCGGCAAAAATTCCCTTTTCAATCGCTTTATAAATACCAATGCGATGGATTCTTTCCAAAAGTTTCACAGCGTCGTCCAAAACTTTTTCGGCGTATTGAGCGATGAAACCATCTGTTCGATATCCGAACTCTTTTGCCATCCCGGCACTTCCACCGACGATATAGTTCGCGTCGCGGATACTCAAAGTTCGGTCCGCTAAAAACGGCGTATGCACCGCTTCGGTGGGCATCCCTAGAAGAATCACTCCTTGGCTCGTCAGAGACCCAATGAGATTAAAGATCGTATCGATCGCGTGACTCGTAAAAATATCGCCCGTTTTGTATTTCGTATTGCACATGTATTTCAGAGGCGCATCCGGAAAAATCTGACGCGTCATCTGGGCTCGAGCAATCTCCATTAAAATCACTTTTTCGTAACTCGGATTCATTTCCATCGCATGTCCAATGGACATTTGAGACGTCGGCATTCCGGCATTGAGGGCCGCCACTTCGTTGATAAACTGAGAAGCCAAGACCTGATCGCCGCTTTTCACCGCATCGGTGGTCTTCATGTAATTGTCTTCGCCCGTCATGATCCAAATTCCGCTGCGAGAGCAAATCAATCGCGAAAAATGCTGATCGACCAGCGTTCGTCGCATATTAATGTCGCGAAAAAGAATCCCGTACATCGCATCGTTGAGGAGACAATCCAGTCCTTCAATCGACGCCATCGCGGCGATTTCAGACATACAAAGGCCCGAACAATAATTTGTGAGTCGAATATATCGCCCCAACTCTTTACCTAATTCATCGAGCGCCTCGCGCATCACACGAAAATTGGCTTGCGTCGCGTAGGTGCCGCCAAAGCCTTCTGTGGTATTGCCTTGAGGAACATAATCTAAAAGCGATTGCGCCGTACTTCGAATCACCGCAATGACATCTGCGCCATCAATCGCAGCACTCCGCGCTTGGATGACATCTTCAAAAATATTCCCGGTCGCAACGATGACGTACTTCAAAGGCCGCTTGTCTTTGACGGGATCTTTTAACTTCTTTGCCGCATTCTTTCGGTTCAAGCGGTTTTTCATCATCGCTTGGTAAGATTCACTTGCAAGCTTCTCGGCTTGCTTCACATTTTTTTTGCGATCGCCTTCTTTAATTTTCCCTAAATTTATTTCGCGATTTAAAACTTTTCTTGAAGCGACGAGAGTGAAAGCTTTGTTTCATTTTGAGCGTTCGCAAGCCAGTACAGGACTCCTTCGGAAAGCCGCGACTCTGCTTTCAGCTGATCGACTATAAAATTCGAAACAGGGAATAAAAGCCCCTCGTGACTCAACGCTTCATTGAACCCGAGAAGCCGGAGAACCGCGCGCTCTGTCCCTACCGTCGAGTTTTCAGTGATTAACGTTGCGACTTCTTTGCCAATGGATTTCGCAATCTCGCGACAGCGCGCAACTTTCTTGGTGTTTAAAGGCAGTTTTTCTGAAAATGGCATAACAAAGTGCAGTGTAAGGAGGAAACTGCCGCTTTTCAAGCC
>CALCZU010000106.1 GCA_937903155.1 uncultured Bdellovibrionales bacterium | reverse complement strand
CTAAACGAGCGCAAAAATCGGGAGCATTTTCCTCTTCACCTGGATGAAATCTTAAATTCTCCAGCAGCATGATGTCGCCGTTACGCATCTGGCGCGAAAGACCCTTTGGGGCATCTCCAATGCAATCTTCTGTCAGCAAAACATCTTTACTCAAAATGCGCGAAAGACACTGTCCGACGGGCAATAGGCTGAATTTTTTTTCAGGTTTTCCCTTCGGACGGCCAAGATGCGACGCTAAAATGACTTTGCCACCGGCTTCCATCACGTATCGAATCGTATCGAGCGCGCCTTCAATCCTTGTAGGATCGCTGACGACCATCTCGTCACCTTTGGATTTTAAGGGAACATTAAAATCCACGCGGATAAAAACGCGCTTCCCTTTTAAATCCAAATCTTGAATTTTTCGATACATTGAAGCCGGTCCTAATCTTTAAAGCTTTGACGAAATAAATCCTGCAAGGTCGAGCATTCGGGATGAAAAGCCTGTTTCGTTGTCATACCACGAAAGCACTTTCACCATCGTTCCATCCACGACCATGGTGCAATCCAAGTCGATAGAAGAAGAATGTCGGTCGCCATTGTAATCTGAAGAAACCAACTGCATTTTCACAGCGCTTAAAACACCTTTTAAAGGTCCGGATTCAGAAGCCCGGATAAAAGCGTTATTCACTTCTTCAACGGTGACGGACTTTCCTAAATCACCCACAAAGTCGACGAGAGAAACATTCGGCGTCGGGACGCGGACGGAAGTTCCGGTCAATTTTCCTTTGAGTTCTGGGATGACAAGCGTCACGGCTTTTGCAGCTCCCGTAGAAGTTGGGATCATATTTAAAGCAGCAGCACGCATTCTTCTGACATCCGAGTGGCCTAAATCTAAAATTCTTTGGTCATTCGTGTAAGAATGAATCGTCGTCATCAAACCGCGTTGCACTTTGAAATTGTCGTGCAAAACTTTTACGACGGGTGCCAAGCAGTTCGTGGTGCAGGATGCGTTTGAAACGATGTGATTTTCTTTTGCGTTGTAAGACTCGTGATTGATTCCGTACACGAAGGTGCGGATCTTATCGTCGTCTTTGCAAGGGGCGGAGATAATCACTTTTTTAGCGCCGGCGGCGAGATGTTTCGAAGCGCCGTCAAAACCTGTAAAAATTCCGGTCGATTCAAAGACAATGTCGACGCCTAAATCTTTCCATGGAATTTCTGCGGGATCTTTTTTCGAGAAAACCTTAATGTCTTTTGATCCAATTTGCATGGACTCTTTGCCCGCTTTGACGTCTTCTTTGAGTCGTCCGTGAACGGAGTCGAACTTCAGAAGTTGGGCGTTTTGCTCGGTAGGGGTCAAATCATTAATGGCGACAAGTTCAAGGTCAGGTCGTTCCATCATGAGACGGGTCGTGATGCGTCCGATTCTTCCAAAGCCGTTAATACCTACGCGAGTTTTCTTCATAGACTTCCTTTACTTAAGGGTGAAATTTGAAAGCTTTTAAATGGTTTTGTTGCATTTGTCAGATGCATATCTAGCGGTAAAGTGTTGATTCTTCAAGTTTTTCTACAAGGAGTTTGACAAGGCTTATCAAAAAGGGATAAAGCCCTCCGTTCCATGCAAAATTCTGAAAATTCGCCGAACCAAAACGGACAAAATAGTAACAAAAAGACCTTGTTTATCAAGGATTTATCGGCAGGCGATTCCGTCTGCACCCGATTCCTCATCCGCCAGAAGCAAACGATGACGAATAAAAATGGGAAGCCTTACTTAGCGCTTCTTCTCTCCGATAAAACAGGAGACCTCGAAGGCCGTGTTTGGGAAGGTTCCGAACAAATGGCGCTTACTTTCAGCGAAGGCGATGTCGTGACCATTAGTGGTCGCGTGAATCTTTTTCAAAATCGCATGCAGATTTCTGTGGAACATTTAGTTCCTGTCTCCCAAGAAGAAATTGACCTCAAAGATTATCTTTCGACACCCTCCATTGATATTGATGCGCTTTATACTGATCTTTTGAAAACGTTTGAAAATTTAAGAAATCCCTTTGTTAAGGAATTGGGTTTAGCGCTTTTAAGAGATCCCGAAATCGCAAAACGGTATAAAATCTGTCCCGCTGCGAAAACGATTCATCATGCTTTTATTGGGGGACTTCTTTCTCATTCGATGCAGTTGATTCGCCTCGTGGATTCTATTTTGCCACTCTATGAAGATATCGACCGCGATCTCATGGTCTTTGGTTGCGCGTTCCATGATTTTGGAAAGATTTACGAACTCCACACGCAAGGTCGCATGGGATATACCGACGAAGGCCGCTTAGTAGGCCATATCGCGATTGGGATCACTTTAATTGATCGCAAGATCCAGTCGATTCCAGAATTCCCAGAAGAACTCGAATGGCATATTAAACATTTGATCTTAAGCCATCACGGGCATTTGGAATATGGATCTCCGAAACGTCCCCACACGATTGAAGCCGAGCTTCTGCACTTAGTGGATCACATGGACTCACGGATTAACAGTATTCAGACATTTATGAGAAATGATAAGGTGGATGCTCGATGGACCGGTTATCATCAGGCGTATGACCAGTATTATTTCAAACCCGAGAAATATCTTTAAGATTTTCGGCCCTCACAAAGCGCTACTCAAACTTCCCAAATCGATTTGGGTTCTTTTTGGTGCGGTTCTCGTCAATCGAATCGGCACCATGGTTTTGCCGTTTCTGACCCTCTATCTCAATCGTCAAAAAGGTTTGACTCTGAAAGAGGCGGGAGTGGTCTTTTCGACTTACGGATTGGCTGCAATCTTTGTTGCACCGATTGCGGGAGGTGTGAGCGATCGGTTTGGCGCGATTCGCGTGATGTGTCTTTCGTTGGGACTTTCTGCGCTGATGATGTTTCTTTACCCACTCGCAAACTCGATGCCTCTAATTATTTTGTGCACGGTTTTGCTCGCGTGTTTTAACGAAGTGTTTCGTCCCATCATTTTTACGCTCGCATCGGAGATGGCGCCACCCGAGCATCAACGTCAATCTGTCGTGTTAATCCGCCTGGGAGCTAATTTGGGAATGAGCATTGGTCCCGCTTTAGGGGGGTGGCTTGCGACGCATTCTTTTAATTCTATTTTTTTCGTCGATGGGGTAACGACTTTTTTAGCGGGGCTCTTTCTGTTTATTTTCTTTTATAAAAATAGTCAGATTGAGGCGAGCCATCTCAAAGGTTATGGGGATTCGTCGGATCGAGGGACCGTTTTACATAATCTTGTGACTTCTTTAAAAGACAAAACGTTTCGAACGTTTTTGTTGGGAGTGGTGATTCTTTCACTGGTATTTTTCCAGCAGGAATGCACTTGGCCACTGATCCTTGTAAAATATTTACAACTTTCGCCGCTTGTTTACGGAAAACTTTTTACTCTGAATACATTGATCATTGTCCTTTTAGAGATTCCGCTAGTCGCACGCTTTGGTCACCATTCTAGTCGAAAATTATTTGCGATTGGCGCATTACTCACTTCGGTGGGTGTGTGCGGTGTGAGCTGGGTCAGTGGCGCGGCCTCAGTTTATATGCTCGCAGTGCTGTTTACATTTGGCGAAATGCTTGTGTTTCCAATTGGAACATCGTTTGTAGCATCGATTGCACCGGCGGGGAAAAAAGGCGCCTACATGGGAACTTACACAACGTCTTTCAATGTTTCATTAGTCTTGGCTCCACTGATCGGAACTTTCCTACTCGATAATTATGGAACGCATGTATTCTCGATTGTTCTTTTCTTTGTGGGTATTGTGTCGGCCCTGATTTTTAGAACGGTAAGGTGAGGGCGGGGATTAAAGCATTGCGCAAGTCGCTGTGCTGGGATAATTTACTGCGACCTTATTTTATGGAATCAGTGACTGAAAAATCGCTTTTTTCTTACCCTTCCCAAGCTCGGTATTGCCTTGACGTCATCTTCATTGCAGCAGCCTATTACTTGACTGGAAAATTGGGAATATTGATCGCCATCCCACCCGGAATCGCCACGGCCATTTGGTTTCCGTCAGGGATCGCGATTGCTGTCTTGTTACGAAAAGGAATTTCACTTTGGCCCGGTATTTTTATCGCTTCGGTGATTTTGAATTTCCCCGTTCTTTTGGGCTCCTCACTCAGTCATTCCTGGGGCATTGCACTTTTGGTCGCAGTGTTTATTGCGACGGGATCCACTCTGCAAGCCATCGTGGCTGCGGGTTTGATGAGAAAGTTTTTTGTTCCCGGCTCTTATTTTGAACAAAGTCAGAATGTTTTCCGATTCGTCGCGGTTGGAATTTTCGGATGTGTGATTGCAACGACATTTGGAACGACGAGTTTGTGGCTGAGTGGTTTAGTCGAAACCTCTTCGTATTGGGAAAATTGGCTGACTTGGTGGTTTGGAGACTTCACCGGAATTTTAGTCGTCACGCCTTTTCTCTTTGTTTTTAGTCAGACGAACTGGAAGCAACTTTTAGGATCTCGATACCTTTTAGAATGCTTTATCTTGCTCACGATCGTTACCCTTTGCAGTATCTCGGTTTTTGGTTTTCCGATTTCGATTCCTAAAATTTCATTTCCGACCGCGTATGCGTTTTTTCCCATTCTTGTTTTATCGACGTTTCGTTTAGGAGCTCAAGGAACGACAGCAACCTCCCTTCTCGTGACGATCAATGCGATCTTAGGTTGCATTAATGGTACGACACGTTTTTCGGGAGCCAACTTTGATCAAATTTTAGTGCGCACGCAAATTTTCAGTGCGCTTTTAACTTTTATGGGGCTTCTTCTAAATGCCGTTCTTAGTGAAAGAAATCAAAAAGAGCGACTCTTGCAGAAAGCGGCAAAAGATCTCATCCAGTCCAATGAAGATTTGTCGCGTTTTGCTTCTATCGCTTCACATGATTTAAAAGAGCCGTTACGTACAACGAATATCTATTTAAGTCTTCTTGAAAAAAATCTGGGAGCGGTTGCGTCGGACGAAGATAGAGAATCATTTCGATTTATCAAACAGAGTAACACACGAATGTTGACGTTGATTGACGGTTTGCTCGAAATTTCTAAGGTCGAGACGCGGTCAAGGGAACTCAAGGAAATCGATTTTGAGAGTATTCTTAAGAATGTGACTAAAAATCTTCAAGCGGCGATTGAGGAGAAGCAAGCTCAAGTTACTTGGCAGAATTTTCCCACCCTTGTCGGCAACCGAATCCAAATCGAACAGCTTTTTCAGAATCTGATCAGTAACGCACTTAAATTTACCGAAAAGAAACATCCTCAAGTTGAACTCAGTGCAAAGAAAGACGGAGAAACTTGGGTTTTTTCGGTGAAGGACGACGGAATCGGTTTTGACATGCGATATAAAGAGAGCATTTTCGATTTTTTTAGAAAACTGCATCCTTCTGACAAATATAAGGGGAGTGGCTTAGGTCTCGCAGTGTGTAAGAAAATCGTCGAGAAACACGGAGGAAGCATTTGGGTGGAATCCGTCCTCGAAAAAGGGACAACCTTCTATTTTACTCTCGCAAATCCTGCCTCTTTAGCGTCAACGTGAGTCAACCGTTCTAAAAGCTTGCTTGTCGAATTCTGCTTCTCACGTTATCGTTTTACCTATGGAAAATCTCACTGAAATTCTGGACGCGGCGACTGAAATTGCACAGCAGGGGAGTGAAATGGCGCTTTCTTATTTTAGGAAAGCGATTTTAATCGAAATTAAAGAAAACCTCACTCCAGTCACTATCGCTGACAAAAAAACTGAAGAGTTCATGAGAAAAGAACTGATTCAAGCTTTTCCAGGTTTTGGAATTTTAGGAGAAGAGTTTGGTGAAGAGTCCGCTAACAACGAATACGTTTGGACGATTGATCCGATTGACGGAACCCGCAGCTTTATCCGAGGCATTCCACTTTTTGGAACTTTACTCGGACTTCTTCGAAACGGAGAACCTATCTTGGGCGTAATGGTGCTTCCGGGTTTAAAAGAAACCTATTCAGCAGCCAAAGGATTGGGCACTTATTGTAATGGGCATCAAGTTCACACCACGCCAGTGAGTCATCTCGATACTTCCAGTATTGGACTGGGCGATGCCTACGCTTTTCGAGAAACAGGAACCGAAAATATTTTTAACCATCTTTCTAAAACGTGTGAACTCGCGAGGGGTTATACCGACTGCTTTGGCCATGCCTTGGTTTTGCGAGGCGCTTTGGATGCCATGGTAGATCCTTTGGTTTCTATCTGGGATGTCGCGCCTCTTGCGATCTTAGCGGAAGAAGCGGGCGGAGAATATTTTTCGTTTGAGGGTGAAAAAACCATTCGAAGCAAGAGCTTTGTCACTTGTGGTCCGAAACTAAAAGAAGATGTTCTCGCAGCCATTGCGAAGAGTAAACTTAAGTAATCAGTTTTTTCTGCACTCTTTTGTAAGCGATTGCACTGAAGACAGTGCATTGAAGGATCAGAATTCCTCCTTGGACTAGAAATGCCTCCGCAATTCCACGACTCCAGAATAACGCCTGCGCCAGTCTTACACCGTTGATCAAGGGGAACAACTCTGCAATGAACCGAATCGGAGCGCTCATTTGCTCAATCGGAAAAAAGATTCCCGATAAAAAATAGAGAGGCGCAATAATAAACGAGTATACGGTTTGAAATTGATTGATGTTGCGAACCTGCGCGGTTGCAAGAAGTCCCATCGCTCCGCACGGAACCGCTACCAAAAATCCGACAGTAGCGAGTGCTGGAATCAACCACGGATTCACCATCAGCCCACAAACCGCGAGGACGATTGCGACTCCAACCGCCATGACGGCACCCTTCAGTCCCACCCAAAATAACTCGCCAATAATAATCTCTCTCGAGCCAATGGGTGTCGTTAGCATTGCTTTAAAAACATTCTCAAAAGACATGCGAACATAAAATCCGTAACTCGTTTCAAAAAACGAAGTAAACAGGGAAGTCGCGACCGTCAAACCGGGGGCTAAAAACTGCATGTAGGTCATTCCATCGATTTGAGCGACAAACGCGCCTAAGCCCAATCCTAGAGAAACTAGAACCAAAGCGGGATCGGCAATTGTTGGAGAAATATTTGCGATCAGATCTTTTCGATAGACCGTCCAATTTCGTCGGGTGATGTGAAAACATAAACGCAAAAATTCAAGCATCTATGGAAAGCTCCTTTCCGGTCAGCTTTAAAAAGACATCTTCTAAGTTCGAAGGCCGAATCTGTAGAGGTTGTAATCCTAATTCAGAGTGCATGGCTGTGAGATCGGTGAGTTTAGAAGTGCGCAAATAAACGCCAGAGACATCTTCGTGAAGATGCGAATCGTTTCTGTTTTTGATGGCATTAAGAATGGTCTCGCGTTCTTTAGCGTTAAAAATTCCCACATACCCTGGAGTGTGCTCCGCAATCATTTGAGTCGGCGAACCTTCGGCCACAATCTTTCCTTGATTTAAGATGACGAGTCTATCGCACAGCACTTCAGCTTCGTGCATGTAGTGAGTTGTGAGGACAATCGTTGTTCCGGCCTGATGGAGTTCTCGGACTTTTCCCCACAAAAGGTGTCGAATCGCCGGATCTAAACCGGTTGTGGGTTCGTCTAAGATCAAAAGCTCTGGGTTTCCGAGAAGCGCTCGCACAAAAACAAGCCGTCTTTTCATTCCTCCCGAAAGCGCTTGAATACGTGCTTCTTTTTTATGAGAAAGGTTCATGTATTCGAGTAACTCTTCAATTCGCTTTTTGCGCTTTTCTTTAGGCAGACCGATAAACGCGCAATAAATTTCCATGTTCTCTAAAACTGTTAAACTCTCGTCTAAAGCATTGTCCTGTGTCACAACTCCGAGTCGCTTTTTAATCTCGCGACTCTGCGACGTCGGATCATATCCGAAGACTTTAAGATCTCCCGAAGTTCTTCGGGCGGTTCCATAAATCATGTTAATGAAGGTCGATTTTCCGGCGCCATTCGGGCCTAAAAGCGCAAAGCATTCGCCTTTTCGGATCTCGAGATCAATTCCATCGACTGCATTGAAACTACCGAACGATTTTGTAAGGGATTGTGCTTTGACCACGGAAACCTATTCAATCACTTGTTCAGGAGTGATGACCTTTGCAATTTTTAAACGTTTTGCTTCGGGAATATCTTTTTGTTCCTCAGCCAACTGCTTTTCGACGATATCTTTATCCGCGACCAGTGCGATAATCATGCTCGTTTTTTTATGGCGTTCGTTGAGGGCTTTCTTGATACTGGAGTTGCTAATTTTTCGAATCGTCTTTTCATAGTCTTCGGGGCTTAACGTCGGTACATCATTGATCAGACTATTTAGCTTTTGCGCGAGTCTTTTTTCAGGCGAATCAAACTCAAATGGGTAAGAATTCACAAGACTGTCTTGCGCCAAAATCAGTTCGTCTTTCTCAAGTCCTTTTTCTAAATATTCGTCCCATAGGCTCATCGACTTAAATAAAGTCTTGGCAGAGAACTCAACCGAAGGGGTTGCTGAAATGATAAACATTCCCGGTTGGTACGACAAAGCGCCCGTTGCATTATAGGTCGTCCCAATCGCATAGGTCCAACCAAGTTCGCCGCGGATAATTCGAAAGAGTCTTGACACGAGAGGCTCTGAACCAAATGCGAAGTTTGCAGCAGTGAGTTCATAGCGGTACGGATCCTGAGCGGTAATTCCCGCCTGAGCGATGACCATGGCGCCGGTGGATGTTTTGGCCTTGTGAATGATCACTAATTTCGGCGCTTCGGGAACCTGTGGTTGAACCTCTTTACGAACAGAGGCTTTTCCTTCGGGAAATCCGAGCCAGATTTTATTCAGTTCAGGTTTCAAAGTGGCTTCGGGCAGTGAAGTCGCAACTGCAAAAATGATATTCGCGCGATGAAAACGAGTTTGGTAGGCAGTCTTAACATCTTCTAGCGTCACGTTCGAAAGAGTCTTCAACCTTCCTACGACAGTCGTTTCAAGCGAACTGCCCGCAAAAACTTCGCGACGGGCCGCAATTCCACCAAGGCGGTTGTTGGAGTTTTTCAAATGCGAAACTTCTGCAGAAATCTCTCTCTTTAAATTCAAAAATTCTGTTTTGGACAGGGCGGGGCTGATCAGCGCCTCCTGAAAAAGCTTTAGAAACTCTAAAGTATTTTCTTTTATGACTTTGCCACCAAAAATCACTAAGTCTTGGGAAGTATGGACTGCTAAAGTCG
This sequence comes from uncultured Bdellovibrionales bacterium, assembly GCA_937903155.1. Lineage (GTDB taxonomy): Bacteria > Bdellovibrionota > FAC87 > UBA2466 > UBA2466 > CALCZU01. The sequence goes on along the minus strand of CALCZU010000106.1, from coordinate 24,109 downwards.
CGCCGATTTTCTCTAGCTCGGTTTGAAACTGTGTTCGGCTCTTCGTTTTAGTCCCCCGCAAAACGAGTTCTGACATCAGGTTTGCGAGCCCCACTTTGTCTCTTGAATCGTCCTGACTTCCCGTTTTAATGACGATGGAAAAATGGGAAACTAGAAGCGTCGGATCTTGTTCAAAAAGAACTTCTTCCGCTTGAATAAAAGAGAAACACACTAAGGCCAGACAAATAAATTTTTTCATGATTTTTTCTCTTTCTTAGCGGGGCGGATGATGACGACAGACCTTTTCTCTTTTTTAAGGTATTTCTTCGCCACTCTTTGTAAGTCTGCAGCAGAAATCTTTTTATACTCTTCGATAATTTCGAAACCTCTTAAATAGTTTCCGTCTACTGTCAGGTATTCACCTAAGAGACTTCCCAAGCTCTGATTGTCTGAGATGTGCGTGTAAAGACTCAAGAGTTCTTGGTTGAGCGCTCGTTGAAACTGGGTCGGCGAGATCTTCGTCGATTTTGCACTTTCGATTTCTTTGTCGATCACCCGCAAAGCGTCCTCCGCCCGATGTTTTTCGGTGAGACTGGCACTCAATTCGAAAAGATCCGGCGAAGACGAGAGGTCGGCCGATGCGGAAACCGCAATTCCTTTGTCCACGAGCGTTTTATGCAATCGAGCTTCGTTTCCGGTCGATAAATGTGCCGAAAGAAGGTTCAATGGTACGACATCCGCATCCGCGACTTTAGGAATGGGGTAAGCCATCAGAAGAAGTTCGCTCGTGGCTTGCGAATGAGCGACTTCCCTTCTTCTTTCCTTTTTCTGCTCGGATTCCCCCGGGATTGTGACTGCAGGAATCACTTGGGATTTCATTTTTCCATAGAATTTCTCAATGAGGCCCATGAGTTTTTCATTTTCAAAATCTCCAATCACAATCAAGGTACAATTATTTGGAGCGTAGAACGTCTTGTAGAAATATTGAGCTTCTTCAACCGTAAAACCCTTGATTTCATTTTCACTTCCAAGAACGGTGTAGCGATAAGGGGATTTCTCGAAAACGAGTTCCAAAAGGTTATCCCAAGCAATCGACATAGGGTTGTCGTCGTGTCGTCGGCGTTCACCGACAACGGCTCCTTTTTCTTTTTCGAGGATCGGAGCGACGAGATTGAGATTTTTCATCCGATCCGATTCTAACTCCATGATGTCCTCTAGTTTACGGATAGGGACGCTTTGAAAGTAGTTGGTTCGATAGAAGTAAGTCGTCGCGTTTTGTTTATCCGCTCCCATTCTCGCTGAGAGCGCGTCGAACTGACCGTCTGGATGGTCAGGTGTTCCTCGAAACATCATGTGTTCGAAAAGATGAGCAAGACCCGTCTTTTTAAGCTTAGGATCCAATTTTTCATGGAGAGACCCCACACGAAACCAAGTTTGGTAGGTCACCACTTTTGCCTGATGCCTTGGAATAAGAAGGACCTGAAGGCCATTTTCAAGTCGATATTCGGTGAGCTTATCGCTCGAGGGAAGGGTTTGCTCTTTTACTTTTTGATAGTCCGCGAAAGACGCGGCTGTGCAACTAATTAAAAGTAAAAAACAGAGATTTTTTTTCATACGCTTACTCAGGTTGTGGTGAATCTACTTTAGATTCATCCGATTCATTCGGTTTACGTGGTTGAGTCGGCACTGGAGCCGGATCATCCTTTTTTTCTTTCGCTTTGGTCTCAGGAATTTCTTCGATCTTCTTCACATCTTCACTGAAGCCAATTGCGGTCACCGGAGGCGTTGGCGACGAGGCCCATCCGAGCATTAAACTCACTTCGTAGCGACGAGACGTTAACTTACCAGGAAGATAACCGAGCTCTTCTCCATAGGTGGCAAAATCCAATCGGGCGATTTTAAAGTTAAATCCAAGACCCGCGGAAAGATTGCCTTGGCTTAAACCTGCGCGGAGACTCATGATGCCGATGGGGATTTCAGTTCCGATATTCACATGCTTCCAAACGGAGCCCGTTCGTGCGCCTCGTTCGGAATCCGTTTCGCCCCCTAGATTGAATTCTGCGAAATCAATTAAGAGATGAAAGTTATCAATCTTCCACACGCCCGGAAATACGCTGTACCAACCGAGGGATCCCATTCGGCTCATTTTAGGAGGGTTTGCTCCAGTTTTTCCAATCGAAGGATTGGCGGCAACCAAGTTGCTAAACACTAAAGAGACGCGGTGTTCAATTCCAATAGGAAGTTTTGGAAGAATATACGTTGCTCCAAGGTCGGCATCAATCCCGCCACCGGCACCGCCGATGTCCTTCGGATCAATACTATTCGAAGCTTTTTTTGCGATATCCGCTAACGAGTAGGATTTTGTTCCTCCCGCGCGGTAGTAACCTTTAACGGTCGCCCCGATATGCAAGTTAGGATCAAACAAGGGGCGAGCGTACGCAACGTAAAGTCCGGAGTCCGTAAAGACGCTGACTTCAGCGTTAGAATTGAGTTCTTTTCCCAAAAGAGCAAAGTCAATTTTTGTATCGGCAAGCAGTAAGCCAACTGCGAAATGTTTTTTGAAATAGTAAGGCAGAAGTCCGGCTCTAGCGAAGAGGGGAGTGCCTTGATATTCAGTCAACTTATCGACGATAGTTTGAATATTGTCATCGCCCATTTTCGTTAAGGTACTGATGGCTGAAAGCGATTTAGAACCGACGCTTCCGTTCACCCTCAACCCACCCTCTCCATTTCCTGAGTACAGGCTAAGGCCCGCAGGGTTGTAAAAGAGCGCGTACTCATCATTTGACCATCCGTAGAATGCGCCTCCCATGCCGTGAGCCCGGATACTTCGAGAAGGGCTGTAGTATTCCTTCATTGCCCAAGAGGGTAGAGAAGTTAAACAGAGTACGGCCAAAAGAATTCGATTGGAAATTTTCATGGGATAACCGTTCTTAAGGAATTTCTAGCAGCATCAGCGACAGCGGCTGTTGCTTGCGGATTGTTTCTTAAATCAGAGGGAATAGCCGAAAACGCAGTCGAGATATCCGTGAAACCAGATCCGGTCAGCGAAGGTCCCGAGATTGCGGAGACATCTTTCACGCACTCTACGACATCCTCCGTGCACATTCCTGGACCTGCAGATAAAGATCCAGAAGCCGGACCCATGTCTTGGGCTCTTAGGACTCCGGTGTTGGTGGTATTTGGCGTATTACAAGCATCGCCTTCAGCGACACTTAAAGTCGAAGCGGTTTTCGCCATTCTTGCAGCGCAGTCGCCCAGATTGCCGAGGGTCTTCAACAAAACTCCCTTGTCTCCCGTACTCGTGTCTGCAGCGTAATTCGTGCAGTAAGTTTTTGCTGAAGCTAAATCTGCCCCTCGAGTTGCGCTCCACGGAATCAACGTATTCGCAAGAGCCCCGAGCATCGTCGCACTTCCATTGGGAATAATTGAAATGAGAGACTTTAAAGTCACTCCACCTTTTGCCAAGTACACGGTACAAAGGTTTTCATTTTTAAGACTGCCGTCGGGAAGTGAATTGTAATTCTCAATCGCACAAGCGTAATCATTTTTGTGCAAGCAGGCTTGACCTGATTCTAAGTATTCCTCAGGCGTACTTTTTTTCGCGAGAGGCTCGTAGATATTGCAGGAAATGAGGACAGGGATAAAACCGAGACTGAGCAGACGGTACATCGTATTTTTCATTTTGGATCCTTTAGGTGCGACTAATGTACCAAAGAAAAATCGACGCGACAAAAAAAAATCGGAGAATACTAAATTAGTACTCTCCGAAAAAATATGACGATGTGAATAAAAAGTTTAGAAAACGCCGTAGGTGCTACCGACTTGGCTAATCGTTGTATTTGCTTGAGGCGTCGTTCCGACGACAGGGCGGACGTTTTGATTTACGTTTTGAATCGCTGCCGCCATTAAACTTTGCGTAATCTCTGGCGTCATTTGAATTCCCTGCGCTTGGAGAGACGCGCCTACTGAGTTGATTAGGCTTTTTCCGACAGAACGAACCAACCATTCTTTTGCTTCCGGCAGATACGCATATAAGGTATCCGGATTACCTGGTTGAGGAACACGAATCGTGCTGAACAGCATTAAAAGATTTGCGATGTCATTATTACAAGGTCCGTTGGCCGCTGCTTGTTGCGGAATCACAGGCACATTAATTTGTTGGCCGGCTGCTCTTTGCTGATTCATCTGAACGGCGAGCATCGAGAAAACAGCAGTATATTGTTTCGAACAATCCTGAACCGTCTTATTTGCTGAGTTAAATAAGTCGTTTAATGTTTGCGCATCCACGCCGGCCGGTGCTGGAGGAGGTTGGACTCCACCGTCGCCCCCGCCACACCCGATAAAGGAAACCAGTATCAAAATGGAAAGCAAATTCACTATCTGTTTCATAAACCCCTCTTTAAAGCGTTATTCGTAAAGATTGCAAAGCTAAGGCCACGGCTGTTTGTCGAAGTTTTCGACATCCGAATTTGGATTCGTGCGAAAAGTGTCTAGAGTTTTTCTTCGTGATTAAATTTTGACAGTCGTTTTCTTTTACACCCAATTTTTGATTTCTCGAGGTCTCTCTAGCAATTCAATACCTTAAGCTGTCTATCCCATTGATAGTCCTGTATTTGCTGGCTTCATAATTTGTAAGTATAGGAAATTATTATTTTATATAGGGGTGCCCCCGCATCACTGACAAGACCGTATACAGCATTTTTCGTACGTAAAACCGAGTTTTTGAGCCTAAAAATGGGTTGGCTGAAAAATTGAAGTGTCTATTCGTAACAGATCATTATTCGGTTTTTGGTGATTTTTGATTTTTATCGGGGGATAAAAAATGAAAAAGATTTTATTCAGTGTTTTTGCAGCGGCTTTAATTCCATTTCTGATTTCGTGTGGACAATCTGAAGATTCAGGTCAACGGGATACGCTCAGTGGTGAAGGAAATTACAATGCCGCAGACGCTGCCGTGCAAGCGGCCGACGGTTCTCTTTACTCGGTCGGTTGCTTACAAAGCAACGCATCGGCTATCAAGCAAAAAGGTTCGAGCGCGATGTCCACTTGTCTCGTCAACCAAAGCTCAGGAGCACTCAAACCTGCGAGCGGCATGCGCGGAAAGTTTTTCACAAACTCCTACGCAAATGTTTACTATCCTGCGACGTATTACAATCCGACTTATACGACGTATAACTATAGTACGGGCACCTATGGTAGCACGAGCAACAGTAACGTTTACGGAAGTGGAAGCAACTATTACGGAAGCAATTACAATTGCACGAATGATAGTTTCTTTAAAAAGAACAACGATGCTTTCTGTAGCTGGATGTTTGGAAATAACGCCGGCGTCAACTGCTACTATTTATTGGGTTATAACCAATACAACTACAATCAGTATGGCAGCTCCTATAACAGCAACTGCAGCTCCTGTTTTCCGTCGAATGTGTACCTGACACAAGGTTACAATAATTCAACGGGTGCATGTCCTAGCAGCTGTTTCCACAGCTATCCTGTTTACTATTAATCTTAGAAAAATACCCCTTTCGAGCAGGGTTCCCTTACTGCCTGCGTTTCTTTTGACAGGCCCGGATTTCAAAGGGTAATGTTTTCCTCAAATGATCATTACACGTACGCCTTTTCGGTTCACTTTGGGTGGGGGAGGAACAGATCTTCCCTCGTATTATTCTCGTTACGGAGGGTTTGTTTTCACCGCAGCGATGGATAAATATATGTTTATCGCGGTCAATCGTCCGATTGTGGATGATTTAGTGCGGTTGAAATATTCTTCTTCTGAAACCGTCGAACATGTTGGGGAGCTCCAGCATCAACTCGCGCGCGTAGCCTTAGAACACACCGGAATAAAAAATGCCATTGAAGTGATTTCGTGGGCCGATATTCCTGCAGGAACAGGTTTGGGATCTTCGAGTTGTTACGTCGTAGGTCTACTCAATGCCTTGTACGCTCAAAGACGAGATGTTCGCTCCGCGGCTGAAATCGCCGAAACGGGCTGTCATCTAGAAATGAATATTTTAAAGAAGCCCATCGGAAAACAAGATCAGTACGTGGCAGCTTTCGGAGGGCTTCCCGTCCTTGAGATTGCAAAAGACGGAAAAGTTTCTGTTCGACAAGCCGCGATCGATTTTTCGACGATGGATGAATTAAATCGCAATACACTTATTTTTTACACAGGAAAAACCCGTTCTGCAGATGAAATTTTGCAGCATCAAGATACGTCGGTGAAAAAAGAGAATAAAGATGTCACCGACAGCCTCCATCGCATCAAAGAAATCGGATATAAAATTCTGGAAGCGATGGAAACAGGTAATTTGGATGATTTCGGGCACCTCATGCACGAACATTGGGAATCGAAAAAGAAATTGTCTTCAAAAATCGCAGATGAACGTCTTCATCGCATTTACGAAATCGCCCGTGAGAACGGCGCGCTCGGCGGAAAAGTGACGGGCGCTGGCGGTGGCGGATTCTTCGTTTTTTACACGTCTAATAAGCATCACCAACTTCGCAAAGCGATGTTGAGCGAAGGTTTGAGAGAGCTCCGTTATCGTTTTGATACCGAAGGCAGCAAAGTGCTTGTGAATTTGGCAGACAGTCGCGGACGCTACGAGAGCTATACAGAACCTTTCTGGGCTACCCCCGAAACTTCTCGAAAATACGAAATCGGACTCAGCGGAAACGCCTAATTAATGCGGGCGCTTTTTTTAGACCGAGACGGAATTTTCAATGAAGTCGTTTTCAGAAACGGCAGCATCCATTCTCCTAAAAACTGGGAAGAGATTCGATTCTTCCCCGAAATGGAGCGAATTTCGGAGATAAAAAAGCTTGGGTTTAAGCTCGTGATGATGACGAATCAGCCAGATCTTGAACGTAGAATTATTTCGCAAACATTTATCGACGACCTCCACGGAAAAATCCAAAAGATTTATGGTTTAGACGCGGTTTACTGCTGTCCTTTTGCAGCCAATGATCATCCGATGAAAAAGCCAAATCCCGGGATGTTTTTGCAGGCGGCCAAGGACCTTAAACTCGATCTGCCAAATTCTTTTCATTTAGGGGACACAGACCGAGACGTCGGCGCTGCCAAAAATGCGGGGTGTAAAAGTATCCTATGGGATCGGCCCTATAATCGGGAGTACTCGGGCGATTACCGAATTCACAGTTTCAACGAGCTTCACACACTTCTTAGCGGTCTGATTTCACCTGATAAAAAATAGGTCCGGGCTTGTCGGTCATTTTCACGGTGATGTGTCCGTTGATTCCATTCACATAAACTGGAATTTTTTTGGATGCAAAATATTCGCGCACTCTTTTGCTGCGGTCACTTTCCCAGAGAGGTCTGGGAGAGGGGACAAACGCTGAAATGGGCGCCACTCGAGCGAAGAAGTCATTGGGGGCGACGCCGTCTGTTCCATGATGAGGCACTTTTAAAAAGTCCGCTTGGAGATCGGACCCCGCTTTTGCAAGATAAGTTCCTAAGGGATGATTCAAATCACCCGTAAATAAGATGGAGTGCTCACCCAATTTGAGTTTTAAAATCACGCTCGTATCATTCAGATCCGTTTTTCCGATAGGGGTTTGCAATCCATTGTAAGCATAAAGAACGCAGAGAGAGTCGGTTTTTGTTTTTAAAAAACAGTCTCCCTTTTGCTCGGACCGGATCGGAATGCGTAGTTTTTTAAGTCGTTTCAAAATATTTTGCAGAAGCTCCCAGTCACATCGAGGGTTTTCAGCATCGCATTGCGCTTTCGTCGGGAGATTGATTCGAACTTCTTTTACGTCAATTTTCTCATCTAAAATTGCAGAAATTCCCCCAAAGTGATCTCGGTGAGGGTGGCTGACAAGAATTTTATCGATCTTTTTGATCTTTTGAGATTTTAGATACGGCGCCAGAACTTTTTCGTTGTCTCCAGCATCAATCATAAATACTTGGCCATCCGAAAATTGCAAGAGGTGTGCATCCCCTTGGAGAATGGCTGAGTTAATATTGATTAGAGTCCAATCGACACTCGATGCGTGGCTTAAAAAACAAAGACTAAGGCAAACGATAGTAGCTTTTATACCAGTCGACAAAATGCTTAATCCCTTCCCGAATTGGAGTGGCGGGTTTGAAGTCTACGTAGTCTGTGAGTGACTGAACATCGGCATACGTTTCTAAAACATCTCCCATCTGCATCGGTAGCATATTTTGGATTGCCTTTTTACCGGTCGCTTCCTCGATCGCAGCAATAAAATCTTTGAGCCACACTGGATTATTATTTCCGATATTGAACAAACGATAGGGTGCAGAACTCGTCGCACAATCAGGATTTAACGGGTCCCATTGTGGATCGGGACTTGCGACTTTATCTAAAACTCGGATGACACCTTCTACAATGTCGGAAATATAAGTGAAATCACGTCGATGATTTCCGAAATTGAAAACGTCGATAGGCTTTCCTTCTAAGATATTTTTAGTGAAAAGAAAAAGCGCCATATCGGGCCGACCCCATGGTCCGTAGACCGTAAAAAATCGGAGTCCTGTCGTCGGAAGTTGGTAGAGATGGCTATAAGTGTGGGCCATCAGTTCATTTGCTTTTTTCGTCGCGGCATAAAGCGAGACGGGATGGTCGACGGAATCTCCGACCGCAAAAGGAAGCTTGCGGTTTGACCCGTACACAGAACTCGAGGAGGCGTAGACCAAGTGCTCGACTTTTTCATGCCGGCAACCTTCTAAAATCGTCATAAACCCGGTGATATTGGACTCGGTATACGCGTACGGATTAGTGAGGGAATAGCGAACGCCTGCTTGGGCTGCGAGATTCACCACCCGCTCGGGTTTTTGTTCTTTAAAAAGTTTTAAAAGCCGGTCGCGGTCACAAAGGTCGACTTGTTGAAAACTAAAATTCTTTTTGGGTTCGAGCCGGCTGAGGCGGTTTTTTTTTAGGTTCACATCGTAATAGTCGTTCAAGTTATCAATCCCAATAATTTCGTCGCCTCTATCCAAAAGACGTTCGCATAAATGGGAGCCAATAAATCCAGCGCAACCGGTGACTAAAATTCGTTTCATGAGGGACCGAGCCTACCATTTCTGTTCCGAGATGCGAAGAAAGTTTGAGTAATGCATCGCATAAAAGTTGCCCCTTTGCGAGCGGGGGCCCACTGTTGCAGTTGGAGGTTTTCTCAAGTAATCAAGTAGCATATGGAAATTGAAGATTATATTCGTGGCGGTAAGCAAAAGTCTTATTACGCCTCGGAAGAAACGACTCGATGGTCGTGTCCACTCTGCGGATCGCATGAAGCCAGACTCCTTAAAATGGAGCGAGGTTCTTTAGGTGTTGTCGAATGTATGGGTTGTCAGCTCATCCGAATTAATCCCAGGCTCAATGCTCCCGAAGAAGTGTACCAAGGAAAAGTCGAGATTTATCGCGAAGAATTCCGAATGATCGTTCAGGGAAAAGCGGTACATCATCGAGATAAAAATTATCTCCAAGATTTAGAAAAGATCGCAAAGTATAAACCTAACGGAAATTTCTTAGATATCGGAACCAATACCGGAAGTTTTTTAAGACTCGCGAGAAACCGCGGTTGGAAATTAACCGGTGTCGAACCGTCGCCCCAACTCGGAGGCCTTGCGCGCGAGTGGTGGGGACTGGATATTATCGAAGGATTTTTGGAAGAGGTCAGTCTTCCCGCTCGTCATTTTGATGTGGTGACGATGACCGACGTTTTTGAACACGTCGTCAATCCAAAGGAAGTTCTCGCGACCGTTCGAAAAATCATTAAACCCGACGGCATTGTTTACATTAAAGTTCCCAATGGCCTTTTCAATATTGTGAAATACAAAGTGAGACGGTTTTTTGGAAAAAATACTTCGAACGATTTTGATGCTTACGAACACGTCTTACATTATTCCGAAGAAACCCTACGAAACATGCTGAAAATGTCGGGCTTCGAGCCTTTGCATTTTTCGGTCGAAGCTCCAGTGCAAATTCCCGTGTGGCATAAATATGTTGGAATTTACTACCAACATAAATCTCCTTGGGTGCTTGCGTGGAAAACTTATACGGCTCGGACGCTTCTCTATTGGGCAGCACGCCTCGAACATCTGATTCTTCGCCGTGTGGGATGGCTTGCGCCGAATATTGGCTGCGTTGCGCGTCCTATCGGGAATTAGTTCGCGAATTTAAAGACACATACGAGTTTTCAGCAGGATGGGGAATTTTATCAAGACCGTAAATGTCTTCTCTTAAGTGATAGTTCAGATCGTTGTCTGCCCAAGCAGTCCAGTATCCAAAATAAATCGGAACACTTTTGGAAAGTTTGATCACGGTTTCTTCAGAATTCATTTTTCGATGAGAGAGTTTTTCGAGGTCAATCTTTAAACCCTGCCGCTTTAATATCCACTGCGCAAGTGCGACCGGGTTTTCGAGTCTTACACATCCATGGCTTACCGCCCTTTGGTTTGCTGAAAAAAGTTCGGGCTCGATCGTTCCATGAAGAAAGATAGAATTGGGATGTTTCGAAGTAAACTTGATATTCCCCAGGGGATTTCCCTCGCCAGGGCGTTGCTTTACGATAAAAGGAAAACTTTCAGCGGGTTGCTCTAATTGAGTTTTCAGCTCCGAGATTGAAACTTTACGGAGTCCTTTTTTCATTTCTTTAAAAACAACTAACTGTCCTTCGTGAATCAGGTTGAGATCTTTTTTTAATACGGGAAGGACTTCGGTCATTACGATATTTTTAGGAATAATCCACCAGGGATTTAAAACGATCTTATTAATCTCCGTTTTAAAAACGGGAGTAGGCGTTGAGGCCTGCCCCACCAAAGCGCGGGTTTGGTAGACGCGCTTTTCTTTTTCGAAATAGAAAACTTGATAACCCGCAATATCTACTAAAATAAAAGGCTCCTCATTAGGAGATTTCCATTTCTCCCAACGTGAGGCGTTTAATTTTAGAAGCGACAAAATAGTCTTCGCGTTTGCGGGGGAAGGGTTTTGTTTGGTTTTCACGTCCTGAGTAAATTCTAAATCGTGGATTAAAACAGGGTTTGCTTTTTTTGAGAGAATTTTCTCAGAGAGTTTATTAGAGGCCTGTTCTAAACGCAGCGCTTCGGATTTAAAAACGGAAGACCGCGCCGAAGAATTCACCGTTAAACAAAGTATAAAAATAGACCACACCCATGTGTTCATATTCTTTATATATAGCAAGCTTCATTCCACGTGGCATAGGAATTGCTGTTCTAAGCAAAAGTTAAATCAGCTTATTCATAAAGGAGAACACCATGCAGATAACAAAAATACTCGGAATCACCACTTTACTGTTCGCACTCGGAGCTTGCTCGAGCGCCCCGAAAACCGTCGTGGATACGACTGGGCCAACTCACGAGCAAGTGATTGCTCAAAAAGAAGCGCAGATTGACTCGCTCGAACGCCGCTTAAATGCAACTCGAGAAGTCACACACGGTCGTAAATTTCAGAGCCGCGTAGATGGTAGAGCAGGACGTCTTGAAACAAACCGCAAGTTCTTAAACCAAAAATATTCGGAATTAGGTCAAGCCCGCTCCGAATTAGCCACATTGAAGCTCACTGCGGACGAAGAAGAGTTTCAAAGACGGAGCGCTCAATTGGACAACACATTAGTTGCGCTCGGTTCAGGTTTGGAAATGCGCGCTGCTGAATAGCCGCATTTAGGGAATATTTGTGCAGGTCTGGGGGATTTTAGCACTGAAGTAGGGTGGACCCAGACTTGCATCTTTAAGCAGTAACCTCGGTAAATATCGTCAGACTATCGCAGAAAGGCATTGTATGTTACAAACACTCGTAACAGTATTAGTAGTACTTCTTTTGGTCGGGATGCTTCCCGCATGGCCTTATAGTAGTGGGTGGGGATATTATCCGAGTGGCGGATTACTCCTACTTTTATTAGTCGTTTTCTTCCTCTTTTCTCAGAGGAGAAGAGGCGACATCCTCTAAGTCAGTTTATTTTGTAACTCATTGGTTCAAAATCATGGGTGGAAGTGTGTCGCGCTTGTGGCGTCGACTGCCTGGAGAAGTCATTGAAAGGTAATAGGAAAATAATATGAAAAAAATGTCCAATTCGATTGAAAATAACAAAAAAGGTTTAGTTCAATTTTTAGCCTCCCTGAAAAATAAAGTGAAAAAACAGGGCGAGGTATTAAAAGAATTTTCCATCCCCTTACCTAAACAACCCATGTGTCAGAGCAAGGTTTGGAGACCTGGAGAAGATTGCGTTCCCTACGCGTGAGGTGGGTTGGAATAGCTCTTGCACAGTGCATTAAACGTTAAATCATTAACTTTAAGTTAAATAAAAAAGGAAACATTATGAAAATTAAAAATACAATCTTCGCATTCCTAGGAATCGCGATGCTGGCGAGTTGCGCCTCTCAACAAGTAGATCCAAAAAAAGTCGCAGGCTTAAAAGAAGCCATCGATATTTTGGATCAAGCCAAGAAAGAAGATGCGGATAAATTCGCTCCTTTGAGTCTTGCGGCTGCAGAAAAGTCGATTGAAAAGGCAACGGACGTTGTTTCACAATCGAAAGATATGGATGCAGTTGCCGAAGCGACTCGCAATGCAAAAGTGCAAAGTGCTCATGCGCTTCTCATCACTCGCGAAAGCAAAATGATGTCGGAACGATCCAATGAAAGAAATGCACTCTGGATCGAAGCTAAATTAGCGGCGATTGCTTCTCCATTAGAGGTTGAAGGAATGCAAAATCAATCCTTGAATGCACGATTTGATTCACTTGCTTCAAACGTTAAACAGACTGCTTCGTTAGGTTCTCAAGCAGGTCAGCTTCAACGTAAAGCTGCAAGTCTCGAAACCGAAAGTCTACGTAACAAGCAAATTGAAAACGTAAGACAACAGTTTACGACTCAAGAAGCGGACGTCTTAAGAGACGGAGATAATCTCATTGTTCGTCTAAAAGCCGTAGAATTTCCATCTGGCAAAGCGGATATCAAAGCTGACAACTTTGCGCTCTTGAACAAAGTGCGAGAAACAGTTGAAATGTTTCCAAGTGCCAGCGTTGTAATTGAAGGACATACGGACAACGTCGGTGGAGCGAAATCGAATCAAGCGCTGTCTCTTAAGCGTGCTGAGAATGTAAAACAATATCTTCTTGCAAGCCATTCGTTGAAAGCTGAAGAAATCCAGGCAAAAGGAATGGGAAATTCTAAACCCGTTGCGAATAACGACACTGCGGAAGGTCGTTCTGCCAACCGCCGAATTGATATCATGATCAATACGGTCGCTGGACAAACGGCGCAGGCGAAAGAAGCCAAAAACGATACTCAAGCCACTGAAGAGACCGAACAAGTCGAACAAGCTGAGTAAATATTTACAGTCATTCTCTTATCAGATAGGCTGCTGAGCTTAAATGCATTCTAGCAATAAAGCTCAGCGGTCTATTTTTATTTTAGACGATTCTAAAGACAACCTGACCCTCTTTGCTGAGATCTTAAAACGTGCTGGATATCAGGTCCGCAGCGCTTCAAATCCCAATCAAGCTTACCAAGAACTCCAGACGGGCGATCCCCCAGACATCCTTTTAGTAGATTGCTTTATGAATTTAATGACAGGGGAAGAATTTTTGATTGAGTTGCGTCAATTGAATCCAGGTTTATTCGAAAAGACGCGAGTGGTGGGATTTTCAGGAGCGGATGCGTCGTCCCCTCTCACCGAGGGGATTCGACGACAAGCCCATTCGTTTATAGAAAAAGCGATGGATATGCACCAGTTGATTTCGATGGTGGACAAAGAATGGCAAAAATGCCCCGCCGCTCTTCTAAAAAAATAAGACTAAGGCAAAGTGGTCCGTTTACCAGTGACGATACTGATTAAGAAACTTGCGACAGCAAGGACTAAAAACAGTCCAAGTAAAAGCCGACCGGCTTCCATCGAAACCCCAGCAACATTGTAAGCACCCAACGCCAACGCCACCAAAGCGAGGACGAAAAAAGTTATAGCGGCTCTAAGCATATGATCTCCTTTTCAATTATCAAAAAAACTACCTAATTTGAATCAAAGCAAAAGGTATGCCGACCCGATGTTAATGACTTTGAAGAGGAGAAATGCTTTCCGGGCGAGAGATTAGCGCGAAGACATCCGTGAGATTCATTGGCTTTCTGAGAAATGAGTGAATATTTAATTTCTTCGCTCTTTCGTCGATATCAGGATGGGCGGACATCAGAATAATTTTCGGAGCAGAAGATTCGTCAAAATGTTCTCGTATCCAGCTCACCAGTTCGCCACCGTTTTGTATGGGCAGGTCATAGTCGATCAAAAGAATATCTTGTTCGCTCCAAGATTCGTTCGATAAGATTTGAATGGCCGCAGACACATTTTCAGCACTGCGGTAATTTATTTTTCGGTCCTTTAGGATCTTTACAAGCGTCTCACTGAGATCCTCATCGTCATCCACCAGCAAGATTTTTGAGGTGCCGGCGCAGCTGGGCGATACGGGATTAGCCGTGGAAAGGGGGGATGGAAGTTTAAACCAGAATATGCTGCCGGTGCTATCTTCCCGTGAAGTGAACCCGATATTACCAGAGTGTGCATGGACTATCTCGTGCGCAATCCAAAGGCCGAGGCCGTTGCCTTTGTATTTATCAGACTTTCCTTGGAAAAATTTCGAAAAAATATTCGATTTCTCATCGTCTTTAATGCCAGGACCTGAATCTCGTACTTGAAACTCGATTCCACCTGCTTCAGTTTCTTTCACGGCTAAGATAACTTCACTTCCATTGGGCGAAAATTTGATCGCGTTGTTGAGAAGGTTCCCGACAACCTGAAAGATCCGGTCCTTGTCGAAAAATTTCTTAATCTGTTTCCGAGGCATATCGAGAATCAGAGCGATGTTTTTAATTTCAGCGATAGGAAGAAACACATCCATAATTTCAGAAATAAAAGCGGAAACGTCGATCTCGCTCGAACGGATTGTAAAAAGTCCGGCTTCCATGCGTGACTGGTCGAGGAGGTCTCTCACTAAGCGATCGATTCGTTCTGAAGATCTCAGCATCGCTTCAGCCAATTCGACAACCCAGGTATGCTCGAGTTGCTCGGGATCTTTACCTTTTGAAATCAGAAGCTGACAGCTTAAACGAATCGAACTTAAAGGGTTTTTCAAATCGTGACAAACGACATCTAAAAGCTTTTCACGATCTTTCACCGCTTGCTCATGCGCTGCTTTCAATCTGGATTTTCTCTGGCGGTTACGAGAGTTGCGAATCGATCGTTCGATGGAGGGAATCAGCCTTGCGAGATTGGACTTCATAATGAAGTCATCTGCTCCCAATAAAAGCGCGTCGACGGCATTTTCCTCTCCTACTTCTCCGGAGACAATCACGAAAGGAATATCGAGTTCATGTTTTTTTATGTATTGAAGGGCATCGATTGCTCCAAAACCTGGCACATTGTAATCGGAGATGATGACATCCCAGTTCCCCGCCACGACTTTCTCGAACTCATCCCGTGTTTCCACGCGTTGAAAAGTCGTAGAAAACGTCGCCTTTTTTTCGACATACCGTTTTACCAGTTCGTAATCGAGGTCGGTATCTTCGATCAAAAGGATTTTATAGTCACTCATAGACATCTCTTCATGGCTGCGTGGGTGTCGGAGAAACGTTTAGGATAATCCAATAGAGCCCCAGATTTTTAATGGCTTCGTAAAATTTTGCACTTTCCACAGGTTTTCGAACGTAACTATTTGCGCCGTTCTTATATCCGGTCGCAACATCACTATCCTCTTGAGAAGTCGTGAGAATGACAACAGGGAGTGCTTTGGTTTTTTCATGATTGCGAATGCGCTTTAAAACATCGAGACCATCGACTTTGGGAAGTTTTAAATCGAGCAAAACGACTTGAGGCAGATCATCGACATCTCTGTTCGAGTAATTACCCTCGGCGAAAAGATAATCTAAAGCCTCTTGACCGTCGCGGCAGACGGCCACGGGATTTAGAATGTTGCTCTTTTTAAGGGCGCGTAGAGTGAGAAGTTCGTCTTGCTCATTGTCTTCGACCAATAAGATTGTTTTTTCTATCATCTGCATTGCTCCTGTTTTTAAGTTTCTAAAGAAAAAAAGAATGTGGCGCCCATTCCCACTTGGCTTTCTGCCCAAACCTCTCCACCATGTCTTCGAATAATTCGTTTTACCGTCGCAAGACCAACGCCTGTGCCAGGAAACTCTTTTGCAGAATGGAGTCTTTGAAAAGCTCCAAATAATTTTCCGTAATGCGACATATCGAATCCTGCCCCATTATCTTTTACGAAGAACACTTTTTTACCGTGTCTTTCCGTGATGCCGAAAGCGATCTGGGCTGAGGGAACTTTCTCGGTGAACTTCCAGGCATTTGATAAAAGATTGGTAAGGACAGATCTCATGAGGCCTTTGTCTGCTCTGACCAACGCGTGTGGGGTAGAGTTAAATTCTACAACGCGGTTGGGATTTTGATTTTGCAAGTCTCCTTCGATTTCAGATGCGAGACCAGCCAGGTCAAACTCTTCGAAGGAAGTTTCTGTGCGGGACAGCCGTGAAAGAGCCAAAAGGTCATCAATCAGGCGTCCCATTTTTTGAACGCCGCTTCGAACATGTCCCAAATATACATTTCCCTGTTCAGGAAGTACTTTGCCATATTCTTCTTGAAGCGCTTCACTAAAACCGTCAATTCCTCGAAGGGGCGCACGCAAGTCATGCGAAACTGAGTAACAAAATGCTTCGAGTTCTGCATTCGCGGAACGGAGTTCATGGGTTCTTGTTTGAATGGTCTCTTCCAAGCCTGCGTTCACTGTTTCCAGTGCTTGTTTTGCAAGCGCAGTTTCCTCTAAGTTTTTAGTAAAATCTTTTCCAAGGCGGAGAATTTCTTTGATCAAATGGAAAACAACGAATGCCCCTAAGATCAGACCTAAAGCGAAGATAGAATAAATTGAAATTCTCACGCTCTCGTTGACCTGGCTAGAACGTACGGCATACAGCGAGGACTCATGAGAAGCAATCTCTTCAACCGACTTACGAATCTGATCCATGATTTTTCGGCCTTCGTGGTTGGTAAAAGCGGCAGGGGGACGCGAATAGACCGGAGCTGTTTCGATTTTTTTACGAACTCCTTCGCTATAATTCATCCACTGTCCCAGGAGGATTCGAAGCTCTCCGATATTTTTGACGTGCTGGGCGTCGTTGTGACTGAGAGTTTCCAATTTCAGAAGCGCTTGCCGGATCATCTGTTCCCCAGGCCAATAGGGTTCTAAGAAAACGGGATCACGACTTGCGATATATCCCCGCAGTCCAGTTTCCATATTTAAGAAGTTCAGCAAAATATTCTGCGCCGTACTTTCGATTTCGCGAGATTCGAGCACACTATTACTGAGGCTGCTCTGGACCCGGATGGAAAGCAGCGATAGCGCTAGCATCACCGACAAAACGGCGATGGGGGTGAAAACGATTCGAAAAAGGTATTGGTTAACGCTAAGTTTCATATGGTACTACTGTGTGGCGATATTCCTTATAGCATAAAAAAGAAAAATAGCGCTGGGATTTATTGGACAAATATTTTTAACAATGCTATTTGAAGCCCCATGGCTGACATTACAAAAAATCGACTGTTAATCATAGAAGACGACGAAGATCTGGCGGATGTCTTAAAAAACTATTTTAAATCATTAGGTTATGAGATCGAAGTGCGTTATGACGCCTTGGGGCCGCTCAGCCGTTTGAGGCGAGAGCAGAATAACGTTCCTTGGGATGTCATCTTAACCGATTTGAAAATGCCAGGAATAAACGGACTGGAATTTATCCACGAAGTCCGCACGATTAGTGCGAATCTGCCCATCATCTTGATGACGGCACACGGTGGAGTCGAAACCGCCGTGAGTGCTGTGAAAGAAGGAGCTTATGATTTTGTCATGAAGCCTTTAAACTTTTCTGAGCTCGCGGTGACGTTAGAGCGAGCTGTTGGCCACCGGAAACTGACGGAAGAGAACCAAGCGCTTCGTGCCGTGATCCAAGACAGCAAGAGCCCCTCCGGCATGATCGTCAAAAGCAACTCGATGAAAATTTTGACGGACTTAATCCGAAGAGTCGCTCCGAGTACAGCGACCGTTTTAATTACTGGAGAGAGCGGCGTTGGAAAAGAAGTCGTCGCTCGGGCGATTCACCACTCAAGTAAAAGAGCGGATAAACCTTTTGTTGCAATCAACTGTGCTGCCATCCCAGAAACTCTTTTGGAAAGTGAACTATTTGGTTTTGCCAAAGGCGCCTTTACGGGCGCTGTCGAAAAAAAGCTGGGCCTTTTTGAAGAAGCTGAAGGCGGGACACTTTTCTTAGATGAAATCGGTGACCTCGGCGGAGCGCTTCAGGCGAAGCTCTTACGTGTTCTTCAAGAGAGAAAGATTAAGCGCGTCGGTGAGAACCAACCGCGGGAAGTGGACGTAAGAATCATCGCGGCCACTCATAAGAATCTTGAGCTTGAAGTGCGCGAAAAACGATTTCGAGAAGATCTTTTCTTCCGCTTTAACGTGATTCCGATTCATATTCCTCCTTTGAGAGACAGACGCGAAGATATTCTTCCATTGGCAGAGCACTTTTTGAAGAAGTTTGCACTGTCGAATCAAAAAACCGTCAAAGGTTTTTCAAAGGAAGCAATTGAACATTTAACCCAAGCGAATTGGCGTGGGAATGTGAGAGAGCTTGAAAACGCGATTGAGAGAGCCGTGGTTCTGTGCCAGGACGACAAAATTACCGAACAGGATCTCATCATCTTTCGTAATCTCGATTCCCTCTACGAACCCACAGAAGAAGTCGTCGCCCCTCCGGAACCCATCGTGTCGGAAAAAACGGCGACGAAGTCGTTGAGTCCTAATTCGCTCACACCGATTATTTCTCATTTAGCGGAAGATAAATTGCCGAGTTTAGAAGAATGGCAACTTCTGTACATTCAGTGCGTGATTGAGCGAGTGAATGGCGTGAAAGAAAAAGCTCGACGTATTTTGGATATCGATAGAAAAACGCTTTATAAAAAGCTCGATCAGTATTCGGCTTTGGAAGAAACTTCTCCTTCGGGAGAAAGTTCATCCACAACGTTTCCTAACTGAACGAGAAGCTGAGAAATATTAGCGGGATCGTTTTCTTCGGCCGCTTTCTCGAGCTCGGTACCAATGGTTTCGAGAGAATGAAAACCAAAGGTTTCCGCATTGCCTTTCATCTTGTGCCCGACTCGAGCAATGAGGTCAAACTCTCCCATCGACAAAGCAGATCGACATTTTTCAATATCGGTACGCCTGCGTTGCAGGTAAGTAGTTTTCATTTCTTGTGAGATTAACGACATTTATGTCCTTTAAGCCGGAAAGGCTCGTCGATGATTTAACATTTTCTTCAAATGCGATCAATGCCCCCGCATCCAACCGCGTACCCCACACTTCTTTACTAGCAATGAAAATGCCGTAATGGCTACCCACAATGGCGATTACAAGTTAGCGAAAGTAGGGAAGATTTCCCGGCGATTGAATCGAAAATAGGGAGTTTTAGACCTTAGATTTTTGGTTTGAGACGGGAGGAGGAACAATTAAATGTCACCTTATTGGCATCTGCGTTGCAGACTCTACTGTAAACCGTTCGGATGCGAACAAATTCAAGGAGAATGTAAATGAATTACAAAATTGCTGTGATGCTATTAGGGATCACTTTCGGAGCGTCGTCTTTATTTGCAACTGAAGCAAACGTCGAAAGCTCCAAAGACACTTCACGTAATCCCATCACTGGTACGGTGACTACGAAATCCAAATACAAAAGCAATCGTAAACGGGCAGACGGTAGCAAAACCCAAAAAACGGTCACCGAAACGACTTCCGTTAAAGAAGACGGTACGGTAGAAACTAAAGTCCAAAACGAAACGAAAGAAACTCCTGGAAATCCAGAGTAAGCTTTTCATTTCCAAAAAACAGCGGAGGGAAGACTCCCTCCGCAATATCGATCGGTAGTTTGTGAAAAAAATCTCCTATATTTTTGTCGTTTTTAGCTTTCTTTTAGGGCCAGCCGTGTATGGTGGCGCGGGTCTGGAGGGCCTTCTCTCCCGCGGCCAGCAAGAGCATATCAATGGATTGAGAGAAGATGCGAAAGCCGAAGGAGTGAGTTTAAATTATGGAGGCCACTCTGTGGCGCCTGTCGTAGGCTACGAACCAGTTTTTAAATTTTGTTACGGTGCTGCCTATTTTTTTCAAAATCCTGACGCTTCGTGGGGAGTCGACGTTAATACGAACTTTGCAAAGGTTTACCAGGCCCATTCACAGCTGAGTTTGCGTTTTTCCAACGCGTGGGAACTCGGATTCAAGCTTGCGGTGACAAAAGGTTTTGATCCTTATTATGGAGAGGGCGGCGAAACCGACCCTGGGGCTTTTGTGAGACTCTGGGGATTGCGGTCGATTAACCGTCTTTATCTCGCTTACAAACCCACTTCGATTTTGTCAGTAGGACCTTTCGTCGATTTTAGAGTCCACAAAGAGGACCTACTCGATCCGCCAACGCCTTTCACCCGAGTCGCTCCCGATGAGCAAACCGTCGGCGCAGGAGCGTTTTTAAAAATTGATACCGTAAAAAATAGAAACGAAGTGAGAGATGGATTTGTTTTTACAGTTCTCTTTAACCATGTGCCCGCTTCTCTCAATGCTGACATGAGTGCTTTTTCCCAACTTGAAGGCGAATTTATCGTCTATAAAGACATTCTGAGCGATTATGTCCCAGACGTCGTCGCCGCTTTTCATATTTTGGGAGGTATGAGCTTTCAGCAGCCTAGCTATATTTATAAATATCGTCTTGGCGGCTCCGGAACGATGCGAGGTTATTTAGACAATCGCTTTAGGGGCAGCAAGTACTACACTCAGCAGACTGAACTGCGATTTCCTATCTTTAAACTTTTAAGCGGGGCAGCGTTTATGGGGTTTGGAGATGCGACGGACGATACTTTTACCAATCCTAAACTTGCTTACGGCGGCGGGATTCGAATCGGAATACCTCCAGATTACGTCAGTAAAATCCGCATCGATATGGGTTTTACCCGCGATTCGCAAGGGATTTACGCTGACTTTGGCCAAGCGTTTTAACCATTAAGAATTAGCAATATGAATCAAACAAAAAAAATAAAAGTAAATCAAACTCTGTTCCGTTACGTCGAAGGGGGACCTCAGGGAACAACCCCTGTCATTTTTCTCCATGCATTTCCATTAAATTTGGAAATGTGGACTGAGCAGATTAATGCGCTTGAGAAGCAAGTAGCCTACTTGGCTTTTGATATTCGGGGGTTCGGGGAGAGTGATTTGGGAGATCGTAAAGTATCCATCGATCTCTACTGTGAAGACCTGTTCGCTTTGATGGACCTTTTAAAAATTCCCAAAGCGATTCTATGCGGACTCTCCATGGGAGGGTATATCGCTCTTCGATTTCGACAGAGGTTCCCGGAACGTGTTGTCGGAATGATTCTCGCCGATACGCGGACAGGGGAGGACAGCGATGAAGCCAAGGAAAAACGAAAAAAGGGAATCGATCAGTTACGAGCCGGGGGAATCGACGAGTTCGCAGACAATTTTTTAAAAGGTGCACTTTCGCCACAAACTCTTTCTCAAAACTCAGGTTTGTTCGCTAGTTTAAGAGCGAGCATTTCTAAAAATGCAGTCGAAGGAATGTGTGCTGCATTGGCAGCGATGGCAAATCGGAAGGATACAGCAATCGCGCTTTCGTCGAATCCGATTTCGACGCTTCTGATAGTGGGCGAGGAGGATAAGCTAACGCCTCCGGCAGAAGCCGAAAAAATGGCCCAATTACACGGAAAAGCAGTCGTGGAAAAGATTCCGAATGCCGGCCATTTGAGTAATTTAGAGATGCCAAAAGTTTTTAACGAAAAGCTCGAGAAGTTTTTGAAGAGATAAGAAAAAGGCATTCAGGAATTTTCCTGAATGCCTGTCTTTTTAAATTGCGAATGAAAGACCTAGTTCGGGGAGAGCGACAAAGTTCGATCCGATAATTCCGAATCGAGCGAGAACATTCATCGAAATGTCGCGTGACAGATCAAAAGTCGCGCCTGGATTTAAGAAAAGACCAAATCGCGCGGTGCTATAACCATCCCCAGTCGAAATCACAGGCCCTGCGGAGACTCCGATTTGAGGTCTGATCTGACGAGTCGCTGAAAATACGGTCGTCAAGTTTGCCAAGATGGGTACGACAACTCCACTCGAGTAATAGTTCGAAAAGAAAAATAATCCGACCTCTCCTCCTAGGAATAGAGGAGTTTCGGTATTGATCTTACCGTTCAAGCGAACATTGAACCCCGGCAACCCATCGCCGCCGCCGACCAAAATTCCAGCGTCAGCGTCGACGTAATAGGGAGAAACGAGCGCTTCGGTCGTTCCTGCGCTCGTTGCGGGTGGCACAGCGAGTGCGGTTTGAAAAGAAACGAGGAAAAGAATTCCTGCGAAAACAAGTTTCGATTTAAAAGGAATAAACATCTGAGACCTCCAAATGAAGTGAGTAATTATTGTGTTTATGAGATGGAAGAGAAGAAGACGGAAAGGAAGCCCTCTCCGTCCATTCTTGGCGATTAGTGCCCTCGGATGAGGAAGATAATAAATAGAAGAGAAACTGGAACTCCGAATAACCAGGCAATCACATATCCAATGCGGCCTGATTCGGATTGAGCAATTTTCTTCACTAGTTCTAGATTTTTTTTCATTTTTTTCCCTTTCATGTTTGAAATATTGAAAATCATTGTATGAAGCTAGGAACAGCAATCCCTATGCCAATAATTTTTTTTGCTTGTTGCCTTCGATCTTCCCCGCACGCGAAACAGATGAGCTTGTGGAGAAATCGGGATGGTTTAGGGATATTTTAACCTCAATTTTCGAATGCTTCGATAAACCCACAGGATTTTCAGAGGGATTTCAATAGGAGCGCTTGGCACAATCGCTGCAAAACCAGAGTGCAGTTCGGTAATGAAATCGGACAATAGAATTACTTTAAGGAGATAAACATGGCACAAGAAGCACAAGCAAAGAGCGTAGAAAAATTAAATCAATCGGTACAGCCATTGATGAAGGAAGTCCAAGCTAAAGGTGAGGCTGTCATGGAAAATGTCCGTGATTTAGGCGAAGAGGCTTCTGACAGAGTAAAAACTTTTGCAGATAGCGTTGTGAAGGAAGCTAAAAATGTTCCTAAACTCGTTCGCAAATATCCTTTAGAGTCCGTTTTAGTTGGATTCGGAGTAGGTATTTTTACGGCATGGGCAGTCCGGAAAATGATCGACTAGTCATTAGGTAAACTTTTTTAACTTGCAGGGAATTTTATGGCAGAAATACGAGTAGTTTTAAGTGATTTCGTCGAGAAGATCGAAAAGTATATCCATCTCGAAGTTGCCTTATTTAAAGAGCAAGTTAAAGAGGATTTTGTTCAGAGAAGGAATGCGGCAATCGTCATCTTCGGAGCGATGTTAATAGGGTTTATTGGGTTTGCTGCTTTTTCAGTAGCCTTAGTCCACTTTATTGCCTTCAAAACCGAATGGCCGAATTGGGCTTGTGAAGGGATTGTCGCATTTCTTTATCTGGCAGTGAGTGCAACCGGAATGTTGGTTGTATTACTTAAAAAGGAACCCGGGTTAGTCGAGAAAATGAAAGATTCCAATTCGTCCAACCATACGGAAGGTTTGTCGTCGGGATTGAATACCCAACAGGAGATATCTTATGTCCAACATCAAAGCGCTTGAACAACAGCTGGAGTCTACAAAAAACGATATTCGTAAAGATTGGCATATCCTCGAACACGAGGCTCAAGAAAAAATTCACCAAGTGGAAACCAAAGTCAGCGACGTGAAAGAGAAATTTATGAAAGCTTTCGATTTTAAGCAAAAAATCCAAGAAAATCCAATGACGGTTGTGGGAGGAGCTGCTGCTGCGGGCCTCTTAGTTGGACTGGTTGGAATGCGCAAAACAGCCATGGATGGTACCGAGGCTTCGGCTATCCCCAAAGGCGAACGTGTTGCGAAAAGCTTCTTAGCGCCTTTCGACGACGAATTAAAATTAGTTAAAAATGTCCTAGCGGGTGTGGTAATAGAAAAAGCGGCAAGTTTTATATCTGAAAAGGTTCCTGCTTGGCAGG
>CALCZU010000105.1 GCA_937903155.1 uncultured Bdellovibrionales bacterium | reverse complement strand
TAGACTGTTAGGGATGTCCTGTCAGACTTTGTTAGGGATGTAGTGTCACTGAACAGGCTGCGCCCACTCGCAATGACAGGGAAGGCAAATTTGCCTGCTAAAAAAACACTATTTTTTTGGGAGTTTGAGGCCTGAGAGGGCGGCGGCAAATGGGTTGTTTGTGAATTTGGGGCGTGCGGGTTTTTTGTTGTAATTGGGTTTTTGCTGGACTTGTTGATTGCGTCTTTTGCCTTGGTGTCGAGCTTGTGTTTGCGGCGGTTTCATCGATAGCGCTAATTGTTTTTTCGAGTGGCTGATGTCGATAACTCGGACGTTTACACGATCGCCCGGCTTTACCACGTCGCGCGGATCTTTCACGTGTTGCTGTGAAAGCTGGGTCAGATGCACGAGACCATCTTGATTGATCCCGATATCAATAAACGCACCGAACTTAGTGACGTTTGTGACAATCCCTGTGCACTCGAATCCGACTTTGACGTCTTCAAGTTTAAAAATATCATTTCGGAATGGTTGCCATTCGAGTTTTCCGCGAGCATCGAGTCCCGCCATTTCAAACTGATCCAAAATATCGCCCCAGACGGCTTGTCCGACCGCGGTCGCAACTTCGGTCTCTTTTTCAATTTGAGAAACGGAACTGCCAAAGAAAGTGTCGACCGGTTTACCGAGTCGGGTCGTCAGCTTTTCGATTAATGGATAAAGCTCGGGATGAATCGCTGTTTTATCGAGCGGGTTTGGCGATTCCGCGAACCGGAAATAAGGCGAAGCGTACGTAAAAATTTTGTCGTTAAATCCAGGAATAGTTTTCAGATCTTCGCGCGATCTCAAAGGGGTCGTCGCTCTTAAGTCGAGTAAAGCTTGAGTCAATTGCGGATTGAATCCCGGAATGTAGCGCAAAATTTCTTTTGGGACTGTGTTCGCATCCACGCCGACTTTAAGTAAACATTCTGAAACAGAACTTTCTAAAATACTTTTAAGGAGACCTTGATTGACGTCGTGTTGGGTGTAGCCGACTTCGAGTTCCCAAGGTTCAATCTTTGCGATTTCTAAAAGAGGATCTTGCAAACGTCGTGCGATCGAAATGGCTCCGCGCATTGCGGGATCTAAAGAAGGAAACTCTTGTTTCGCGGATTCGCTCGAGGAATACGCACGGCTTCCGGCTTCGTTAATTCGAATCGTAGGAATTGTGAGATTAGCTTCTTTTAAAGCTTTGCGAATGAAGATCTCAGTTTCTCTCCCGTAATGCCCGTTTCCGACTGCAATGGCTTCTAACGGAGCCAGTTTTACCAGCTCAAGAAAGGAATTCTTCGCTTTTTGCTGCTCATCCTCTGAACTTAAATTCAAAACGCTGATTCCTAAAAGCTTTCCGCTCGCATCAATCACTGCGGCTTTGGAACCCATCTTTAAGCTCGGGTCGATTCCCATCACAGGTTTTCTGCCAAAAGCGGGAGACAGTAAGAGATTTCTTAAATTTTCTGAGAACCTCATTACCGAAATTTCGTCGCTGATTTCTCGGAGTCGTCTATGCACTTCGGCTTCTAAAGCGGGAAGAGTGTAAGTTTTAAAAGCGGTTTGGGCAGCTTTTTTAAGGAGATCGCTTCCCGAAAAGTCGGGAACGGTGCAGGCTTCTTTTTCAAAAAGCTCTAAAAGTCGATGCTCAAAGTTTTTATCGGCCTTTTCGCCGCCGATTTTCATCGAAAGTTCTTCTTCGATCCAACCCCGACGAATCGTGAAATAACGAAACGAATTTTCTGGCTGTAAAAGCTGAGAAATCGATTCTTCACTGTCGAAGTAGCGTTCGTAACGGGAGTTTGGTTTTGCCTTCTCTGTTTTCTGGGTGAGTATGAAACCGTTTTCAATTAAACTTTTTCGGACGGCCTTTCGCAACTCCGGATTTTCGCTAAGGCGTTCGACAAGGATATCTGTCGCGCCTTGAATGGCGGCTTCTGCGGTCGTGATTCCTTTCGCGTCATTACGAAAAGTATGTGCCCATATTTCAAGAGTTTGTCCTTCTTTAGGGCTCTCGGTTCCGTGACCGCAATTCCAAATCCAGTCAGCGAGTTCTTGAAGTCCGGCTTCTTTGGCGAGAAGCGCTTTGGTCTTCTTTTTAGGTTTCAAACTTAAAAAATGATCTTCAAGTTCTGAGAGCTCAGTCGTTTCCGCGAGTAATTTTTTGAGATCTTCACTGGTATTTGGATGCGCTTGGGCTTCCCCTAAAACCTGTGCACGTCTCTTTTCAAGCTGAATCCATTTTTCACGGGCAATCGCAATGTGTTCGATTTGCTCTGTGGTCAGTCCCTGAAGTTCATGACTGCGATAGGCAGCAATGAATGCGATGTTTGCCCCTTCTTCAAAATACTGCAGCACTTTGCGCGCAGCCTCTTCAGAAAAGTCGGGATAGGATTTGTTTAACCAAGATTCAAAATTCACAATGTTTCCTGCATCCGTATTTTCTTCAGATTTTTAGAAATTTCAAGCATTTAATGCCGTCGAGCGTTACTCGCGAGGGCGAGAACAATCAATGGTGATGGTGGCCATCGGCTCCATGAGCATGTCCATGTTCAAGTTCTTCGGCAGTCGCTTCCCGTACTTCCAAAATTTCAACGTCGAAGTGGAGCGTGATGCCCGCAAGTGGGTGATTTCCATCCACTTCTACCTCGTTTTCGTTAAAAGAGAGCACGGTGAACGTTCCACTGCTGTCATTTCCCAGATCCGCACTGAATTGAATGCCTTCTTGGAGCGGAAAATCTTTTGGGAAGAGGTCCCGTTTCAATTTCATTTTCAATTTTGGGTTTTTGATTCCGTAACCTTCGGCCGGCGGAACGATGACCGTCTTTTTGTCGCCGGGTTTTAAACCTTCGAGTTTCTTTTCGAGGCCAGGGACCACTTGGGATTGTCCATGAAGATAGGTAAAAGGTTCTTTATCGGTGCCTCGATCGATTTCTTCGCCTTCTGGATTCGTAAGAACATATGCGAAACTAACAACACTTCCATTTTTAATCATTATGAGGCCTTTCCTATTTTCTTTTCTAAGTATTCTTCGTAATTCATTCGGTAATCAACAAAACCTGTCGGGGTCACTTCGATCACTCTGTTCGCGATCGTTTCATTGAACTGGTGATCATGTGATGAGAACAGAACGATTCCATTAAAACGGATTAAACCATTGTTGACGGAAGTAATCGATTCTAAATCCAGATGATTCGTCGGACCGTCTAATAGCAAAACATTGCTGCTTGAAAGCATCATGCGCGAGAGCATGCAACGTACTTTTTCGCCTCCGGATAAAACCTTCACTTTTTTCAACGCATCTTCGCCTGAGAAAAGCATGCGGCCTAAAAAGCCGCGAATAAATGTTTCAGATTTTTCGGTGCTGTACTGTCTCAACCAGTCGACTAAGTTTAGGTCCGAGTTCTTAAAAAATTCAGCGTTGTCTTTCGGAAAATACGCTTGGGAGGTCGTAATTCCCCAGTGAATCGACCCTTCGTCGGGTTTTGTCTCTCCTGAAAGGACTTCAAAAAGTGCCGTGACCGCGTTTTCATTTTCACTCACAACCGCGATTTTATCGCCCTTGTCGACGGTCAGATTGCCTTTTTCAAATAGCACTTTTCCATCTTGAACTTTTTTAAGGTCTTTTGTCGTTAAAATCAGATCCCCTGGCTCGCGCTCGGGTTTAAATCCGACAAAAGGATATTTGCGAGTCGAGGGCTTAATATCTTCAGGTTTAATCTTTTCGAGGAGTTTTCGACGAGAAGTTGCCTGACGGGACTTAGATTTGTTCGCCGAGAAGCGAGCGATAAAGTTTTTTAAGTCAGCCACTTTATCTTCAGCTCTTTTATTTTGCTCCTCTTGAAGCTTTAGAGCCAACTGAGAGGATTCGTACCAGAAGTCGTAGTTACCGGAGTAAATCGACATCTTGCCGTAGTCGATATCCACCATGTGCGTACAGACCATGTTTAAAAAGTGACGATCATGGGAAACAACGAGGACGGTTTTTTCAAAACGCGAAATGAAATCTTCCAGCCAACGGATAGCCCCTGAATCCAAGTGATTCGTAGGTTCGTCGAGAAGAAGAATATCGGGTTTTCCAAAAAGCGCTTGAGCTAAGAGGACTTTGATTTTTTCGCCATCTTTGAGCTCGCGCATTTTTTTATTGTGAAGTTCGGTATCAATTCCGAGACCGGACAAAAGAATTGCGGCGTCGGATTCGGCTTCCCAACCGTTGAGATCTGAGAATTCCATTTCGAGATCGCTGACACGTTCGCCCTCTGCATCCGTCATTTCATCCTTTGCATAGAGGACTTCGCGTTCTTCGATAATTGCGTACAATTTCGAGTGGCCTTTTAAGACGGTTTTCAAAACTTCAAAATCATCAAATTCAAAGTGATCTTGCTTTAAAGTGGCAAGGCGTTCTCCCGGAGTAATTGCGACCGAACCGTTACTGGGCGCGATTTCGCCCGCTAAAATTTTTAAGAATGTCGATTTTCCGGCTCCGTTAGCTCCGATGATGCCGTAGCAGTTTCCCGGGACAAATCGAAGGTTTACCTCTTCGAATAGTTTTCTCCCGCCAAAGTTTAAACTTAAATTCTCAGTGCTAATCATGGGGGCAAGTTATAGTCTAAAACCGGGAATACAGGAAGGAAATTGAGTCTTGAAGATTTCGAAGTGGCTTGCGTATTTAAGACCCGTTCTTGAGATTTATACCGACGGGAGTGAGAAATCGGGGCAGGGCGCTTGGGCTTACGTAATTGTTTGGAAGAGTCGAATTATCGCAGAAGCCTCTCGAGGGGTGAAGAAAACAGATAGTTTGAGTATGGAGATTCAGGCTGCGATTGAAGCCCTTAAATCTTTATCACATTGCCGTCGAGTACGGCTGTGCTCGGATAACCGAATTCTCATCGATAAAATGACGAAGGGTTCGCTCGATCAGACCCCCGAATCCCATCGAGAATTGTTTCGCACTCTACTCAGTCTCGCAGAAACGCATTTCATCGAATGGAAGTGGGTCAAGTCGCATTCAGGCCATAAGTACAATGAGCTTTGTGACACTCTCTGCGCCCAGGCCAGATTAAGTCATTGAAATGTAAATAGAAATTTTATAAAGTTTCCCGGAAATTGATGGCGAAACGCCGTCTTACTGAAAGGTCGAAAAAAATGAAACTGATGATCAATGCTCTTTGGATTCTCGCTTTTTTAGGTGTCTCTGATTTCGCGGTTGCGAAACCTAAACCCCCCTCTCATGTGACTGAAAGCCGAGACTACTTCGGTCCGAGTCGTAATGAATCGCAAACCCGAGTCCCTTTATCGTTAGGGATTCCACTTTTTTCGGGTTTGGCTGGCGTTGCACTGCATGCGGGAATGGATTTCAAAGTTTCGAGATCGCTCCCTTTGTTCATTGGTTTTGAGACGGGATTAGATATTCTTGGAAACCGTTATTACTACACCGACCATTACACCTATTACGGTGACAGCTCGAACATCAATATTCCTTTGCTCGTGTCCGCGCTCTTTCGCTTTGAATTGCCTCGTGTTCCAACTTTGCATCCTTACGCGGGAATTGTTGCGGGACCGTACCTCGTTTTAAACAACGGGACAGGGATCACTTTTGAAGGCATGCTCCGCCCTGGAATTTCGTGGACTTTTGCAAAAGGAATGGACCTCCACGGTGAACCTCGCTTTGGGATCATTGGAAGCCGTTTTGTTGTCCAGCCGACGGTGGGAATTACGTTCGTGATGTAAATCGCGTTTGCGGTTCATCCGTCTGATGAGTTTCAAGGCTGAAATGCGCTGAGTTACACTCAAAAGTCTTTCCTTTGGTATAATTAGGTTTCTCCTACCAACCTAATATCCCACGTGAAAAGATCGTGAGTTTCGGGCCTTGAAACCCTTTATCGATATTTTTGGCGTTTTTGTGCGAATGCGTCCGATTGACGTCTTCGATATCGCTTTTGTCAGCATGCTGATTTTTGTCGCGCTGACCATTGTGCATCGTCATATCCACCGAAGAATCGTCGTGACCTTTTTGACCTTTATTGGGGTCTATCTCGTGGCGCGCTTTTATCAGTTGGCTTTGACTTTGAGATTGATTGAGACCGCTGCATTTTCCTTTGCGGTTGGATCGGTTTTGATTTTTCAGGAAGATATCCGTCGATTTTTAGAGTCTTCGCTCTTTTCGTTTTTTTCGGCTGCAAAAAATCAAAGTAGTGGAACGTCTTGGGTGAAAGTTCTTTTGAAATCGGTCGATACGTTTTCGAAGAATCGCGTCGGCGCTTTGATCGTTTTACAGCAGAATATTCCGATCTCCCATGCTGTCCGGGGCGGCCATAAATTAAATGGAGAGGTGAGTTTTCCTCTGCTTTGCAGCCTTTTTGATCCGCACTCGATTGGGCACGATGGGGCAGTTGTGATTCGGGGTTCGCGGGTGACGCGTTTCGGAGTGCATCTTCCTCTTTCTCGCAACTATCAAGCGACGGGACGCATTGGGACTCGGCATTCGGCGGCATTGGGTTTAAGCGAAGTGACGGACGCATTTGTGATCGTCGTCTCTGAGGAGACAGGCGATATCGGTATTGCGACTCACAAAATGTTTCACAAAGTGACGTTGAAAGATCTCGAAGAGCGGCTGACGATTTTAAAAGGAGTTAAAGACGAGCTGGGAATTTTTCCGGCCATGATTCAATGGCTTCGACGTGCCCTCCTTCCTAACTTTATTTCTCTGACTTTGGCATCCGCACTTTGGCTGATTTTTGTGGCCCCGGGTGCTTCGCAGCAAAGAACGATTTCGATGCCTCTAGTTTTACAAGAAGTTCCGAAGGGTTTACTTGTTGACGAGCCAGCCCCTGCGGAGGTGAAAGTGACTCTGGTGGGAACGGCCGAAACATTTTCACTCTGGTCCAAAGAAAAACAGAATATTCATTTAGGAATTCAAGAAGCCCTGCCCGGCGTCCAAAAGATTCACCTCTCCAATCAACATCTCTCGCTTCCTGAGGAGATGAAAGTCGCTCAATTTGAGCCGTCGTTTGTGACTTTGAACGTGCATCGGAGTCGTAAGGTCAATGTTCCGATTTCACTACAGATGAATAACCGCTCGCTTGCGAGTACGAATAAGTTTCGGTTTGAGCCAAAAGAAGTCACTTTAATTATTCGGAGCGAGGACGCGGGTCCGGCCCTCGTTTCGACTGAGCCGATGGACCCGTCGAAGTATAAAAAAGGCGACAATTTTGACCTGAAACTCATTCTTCCAAGCAAGGCGAATTTTTCTAACGAATCCGCATCTACAATCCACGTGCAAGTGGAGTAAGTGCCACTTCTGGCAATCGTTGCCAAATTTGTCCTAGGATTTCTCCCAACTTTAAGTGCTTAGCTCGAGAAAATGCTAGGCATATCCCTTGCAAAAGGGCACTCCTATATCAACAGCCTTTGGCAGACAAAGGCCGACGAGTAAGGAGTAAAGGATGAAATTTTTGATGTGGACGGTGATGATGGTTACGGCAGTGCAATCGTTGCAAGCCGGATCGAATGAAGGAATTGATGCCTGTTTAAAGGCGTGGGGAAAGCATCCTTTTTCTAAAAAGGCGCCTGTTTTTCGGACTCTTGATACGCAGGTCAAAGTTCTAGGGATTGGTGGCAACGTTGTCGACTCAATGGCGACGAAAGAGCCGGAACTCATTTTAATTAATCACTCTGTCGCAGTGATGAGCAAACAATCGTATGAGCTCTTAAATCCGAATGGATGGTATTGCATCCGCGGTTCTACGGCGGTTTTAGGGAAGTCACACATTAAAATGCACTGTAAGGCGCATTTGGCGAGTACGATCGGCGGCACAGCGGTGTTGGGAAACTCTCAAAAAGGTTCAGGCGCAGTGACAGTGCTAGGAAACTCCATGATTGAAAAAGTCGGTTGCACTCAAGCCGAGCTCGAAGCTCAAGAAAAGGCAAAAGAAAATGCCAAGTAAAATACAAAAGAATTTATTCGCAATTGTTTTGCTATCGAGTGTTTTAATTTCTTGTTCCCACCACAAAGATGTTCGAGCGGGGGCAGAAGGCGTTCACCGAGTGCTAGTGCGAGGAAATGAAAAGTCGGGCGCCGAAAGAAAAGCGATTAAAGAAGCAAATCATTTCTGTGATAACGAACGCAACGGAACTCGCGCCGTTTTTCTCAATCAACAAACTCAATACACAGGTTCGATGGATGAAGATACGCGCAATACGATTAAGCAAGCCTCTACCGCCGCGATGGTCGTTGGAAACTCGATGGGCGATGGACATGGTTCTGTTCTCGGACACGCGGGGACCGCGGGCTTTATCATGACTCACGGAGATGATTACGAAGCAGAAATGAAATTTAAGTGCGAGTAGTCCTCTAAGCGAAGCGTTCAATATACTGGCAGCGTTGGCAGAGCGATTCGACGAGTTTCTGATTTCGAAAGCCCGAAAGCATGTTTTGAGCTCGAGGGCTTTTTAAAATTTCTGTCAGTTCAATCTGTTGAAGATTTCCTAGAGAAATATCCCCCTCTTTGTCGAGACAGCAGGGAACAACGGTTCCGTCGACGAGGATTCCAAAGTGAGAGGACAGCCCGTAACATGTGCCCGATGTTCCTAGGACCGGTAAGTCCCTCTGTGGCCAGATAAACTCAGAGTCGAAATGCAAGTAGAGTCGGTTTTTAATTGGGACACTTTTTTTAACCCTCACATCCACTTTCTGATTCATCTGAAACTGGAAGCGATTTTCGACTCGTTTTAAGATCGAATGGTTTGTCACCTTTTTACCTAATGGCGAGTTTAAATTCCAAAGACGATAATTAAGATAGAGTTCGGGTGCCTTTGCAAAAGCGAGTTCGGTAAATTCGAAAATTCTATTTAAATACTCGGAGGGGTCTTTTTCACCGAAGTTGTCCTGAAAACTATGAAGCGAAAAATTGATTTGTTTAAAAGTGGGATTCAAAAGCGTTTCGTAGTGGGATTCTTTTAGGAGGACTCCGTTTGTTACCAAGAAAATCTGAACGCCATATTCTTTGCAAATCTGTACGAGTTGCGAAAATTGAGGGTGAACGAGCGGTTCTCCCATGAGATGAAAGGTCACAAGCTTCGTTAGGGGAGCGACTTGTCGAATCACGCTCTCAAATAATTTCACATCCATCAAAGATTTTGGACGGATCACTTCGGGGCAAAACGTGCACTGAAGATTGCATATGTTGCTAATCTCGATATTTACTTTGGAGTACGCCTTCGGCATGCGGGCTAACAGAACACACCTTGCGAAAACTTGGAAGTAAAAAGCAATCTGTGGACCTAGGCTTTGCCCATAATCTAACGGACGGTTAAGTCGTAGACATTGAGAGTTGCCGTATTCCTTAAGCATTCGCTTTATTCACGCACAGTTGCGAATGTGGGATTTAGGACTATTCCTTGCATTCTTTAGTAGGAAGATTGGATTAAGGAAAGTCATGAGTCGAGAGATTCGAAAATTAGTGTTCTGTATTCTTTCGGTTTTCTCTATTGGAGTCATCGCCGAGGATATTACGGATTCTACGCTCGCTGAGTTTGAAATTAGCGGTAGTGTGCTCAATCAGATGTCTCTTACAGGCCGACGAACTGCACCCATTGAGAAGCATGGGAAAATGTTGACTCCCGACTTTAATCTCAACATTGGAATCAATTTAAATGAGTGCCGCCAAGGGATTTCGGCGAACTTAAACGTCGATTTAACGGGGACTACAAGCCTCACAGAGAATCGGGACCTCGGGCTTTTGAAACGGCGCCATGTTTCTGTTCAAGTGACGAACCATACGGACGTCCATTATTCACAAGAAATGCAGGTCAACTCGGGCGGAATCGTCTCTGGAAGCCCGAAAGGGAACACCCAAATTACTTCCGCGGTTTCGACCTCAAATGATTTTCGCATGCCAGGAGTCAATAAGCTTGTGAACAATGTCGCGACGTCGACCGCAAACAAAATGGTGGGACAGCATCTTCCGACCGATAGAGCTCAGCTTGATTCGCAAGTTCAAAACGGAATTCGCACTGCCTCGGATCAAGCACAGAGTCTTTTTAAAAGCTTAATCGATAAGAGTTCTGCTTTCCTTCCTGAAGGGGAAGATAAAGATCTCAGAGCTTCCTTCGCAAGCACCGCTGGAAATAAGGGAGGCGCTCATATCAAGGTTTTAGGAAGAGATGAAACACAGAATCGATCCGCGCAGCCTGAGTTTGAAAAAAGTACGCAGCAATCGACGCGAATGGTTTTGCATGAAGATTTGTTTAATAAAACGATTGGGAACGAACTTTCCGGCAAGAAAATTAAATTGAGCGAACTCAAAAACATTCTCTGCGGTCAAAAAACGAAAAGACTTTTAGACTTCTGTCAGCAAGATTTGCCTAAAGACGCAGAAAACCTTTCAATTATTCTTGAGAAAGATAAGCCGATTGAATTTAGTTTCGATAAAGGAAAAATAGGGATTAAACTCAATGCTTCGTACGAGGAGAAGGGTTTTAAAACAGTTCCTTATACGATTGAGTGGATTTACTCCGTCAAAGGGGGAAGCGGTCATCTTGAAAAATTCTCGGTGAAAGAAAAGAACCCGCCGAAAGACTTCTTAAGCAATCTCACCGACGCGTTCGCGCCAAATCACGGGGACGACAAGTCGAGCCAAAGAGCCACCGCTCAGCTGTTTTCGGCGGCAGTCAAAGCCAAGCTTGAAAAAGGGTTAAAGGCGATTGCTAAGGATGATTTTATCTGGCCGTCGGTTTCCATTCCGACCAAAATCGAAGCAGATCTAAATCAAAGCGAGTTCGGAAAGCCCGGAAAAAGACCGGATTTAACGGTGAAGGAAGCTGCGACTCTGATCCCCTTATCCACGAAATCCCAAAACGGGTGGCTAGAGCTAACGACTTACTACTGCAGTGAAACACGACCGGTGCTCGGAGTTTCCTATAGTGATCTCGCTTCTAAAAAAGGCATCCAGCTGACTGAGGTTTTCCCGGATTCTCCTGCGAGTTTGATGGGTCTTACCGTCGGTGACACCATTGAATCCGTTTCGAATCCTTCTAAAGGCACTCGCATCGACTCCGTCAGTGAAGCGACCTTCTACGACTGGATCCAAGAGACCGCAAAGAAGAGTGATTCCGAAGACCGTAAAATTGTCATTAAGGGAAGAGACGCGCGCGGGCAATCATTTACGACAGAAACAGTCCTTTGTCCCGCAGCTTATCCTCACCGCGAAAACGCGATGAAAGCGATGGAACTTGCAAAAGAGCTCGGTCGTTGAGGCCTAAGAAAGAATTTCCACTTTTGGAACGTAGAGAATCCACTTTCCGCCGGCAGAAACGAACTCGCCTTCTTTTTTCATGATTTCGTCTTTGTGGTTCCATCCAAATAAAAGCGCAAAATCGGGATAGTGATTTTTAAACTCAGTATGGGGCAGTACGGGAATATGGGTTCCGGGCGTGAATTTTCCTTGTTTAATCGGCGTCGTATCGCTGATGAACTGAATATGGTCTTTCGTAATTCCACAGTAATTTAAAACCGTCGTGCTTTTGGACGTGGCTGCGTATCCGACCACCGATTTTTTTTCTTTTTTAAGTTTTTCGAGAAGGTTTAGAAGTTCCGCTTTCGACTGTTCGCAATTTTTTCGAAATGTTTCGTAGGTAGAGGCTTGGGTGAGGCCAATCGATTTTTCCTTTTGAAGAGTCGCCTGCACTTCCTTTGAGACGGGATACACGCCTTTTCGTGCAAGCGTATAGCGCATTGATCCACCGTGAGTGGTTTGCGGTTCGACGTGAATCAATTCAAATCCGTGTGAAGCGAATGCGGTTTGAATAGAATGGGCGGAAAATAAAAAAACGTGTTCATCGTAGATTTGGTCGTAAGACGTTTTTTGAACAACGTCACCTAGGTAAGGATCTTCGAATGAAATGATTCCGTTCGGTTTCATCAAGATTTCCATTCCCTCGATCACCGAATGGAGGAAGGGGATATGGCACATGACATTTGCAGCCAAAAACGCGTCGGCTTGCCCGTGTTCCTTAACGATCTCTTTCGCCGTTTCGGCATTAAAAAATTTCGAGATGACGTTGATTCCAGCTTTTTTTGCGACTTCGGCGACATTTTTGGAAGGTTCAATTCCGAGGTGTTTAATTTTTTTCTTCGCAAAGTGTTTCAAAAGGATTCCGTCATTACTGCCGATTTCAACGACAAAAGGATTTGGCTCTTTGAGATAAGTTTTTTGAACACTGTCCGCAAATTTTTCGAAGTGAGTGGCCATGTAGGTCGAAGTGCCCGAGAAGAAAGCGTAGTTTTCGTTAAACATCTGATCTGGTTCGGGCTGGTCCTCGAGCTGTACCATGTGGCACTTGGGGCAGTAACAGACTTTGAGTTCAAAAAAATATTCTTTTGAGAATTCTTCTTTTTGAAGAAACCCGTTTGCGAGCGGTTGCTTGCCGAAAGAGATGAAAGGGCTTATGGGATTATTGCAAATAAGACAGGGCGTCATAATTTCTCCTCGAATGGGTGAAGATGGTCTTATTTTAACATGATTTATGCGGCTTGAGAGAGCGGAAGAATCGATGCTGGGGAATTGGCTTGTTGCAATAAACTGACGGTGTCGGATACACCTTGAGCGAGATTGCCTGTGAATTGGAAGCCTAAGCGTTTGAACTTATCGCAACGGACTTCGTACGACAGGTCATTCATGATCTTTGAGTCGACAAACTTCACGTTGAGGTGAGGGATATGGCTTTGAATCGTCTTTAAAATCGTTTCCACCGTCGTATTGAGCGTTAAGATATTGTAGACGTCTCCCGCAAAGATTTTTTCTTTAAGGAGGTGCTGCACAGCGCGGCTAGCGTCGTTGAGGTCTAAGTAAGATCTCGTTTGATGGAGCGCTGATTTCCAGACCGTAATGGGTTGTCCCATAACCGCTTGCCAGCAAAACTTATTTACGGCCGTGTGAAAGCGCATCCCTGGAGAGGTTCCAAAAATCGTTCCGAGTCGAAAAATCGTGAACTGAAGCTTGCCTGAAAGAGAGCGCAAAAATTCTTCTTCTTTTAATTTTGTTTCAGCGTAGGGACTTTGGGGTTTGAGATCAGACCCGTCGCAGTCCTCGGCAACGGTTGTCTTTTTTTCGGGACCGTAAACGCTTGTCGTTGAAAAATAGAGCAAACGAGTTCCATTACGCAGACAACTTTCAGCGACTCGCTTTGTTCCATTGAAATTCTGGCTCTCTACTTTTTCGCGCATTTCAAAACTGCCTGCGGCATTGGTGTAGGCAGCGAGATGAATCACGACGTCGACACCTTTAAAGAGCGAATCCAAATCACAATTCAAGATATCGGCTTCAAAGAAAGTATAGTGGGTATTTGCGGGAAGGTTGAAAAGAGAGCCGTAACGTTCTGACGAGAGGTTATCAATCAGAATAAGTTCCGACGCTTGTAAAAAAAGCGAGCGGATAAGTTTCGATCCAATATGTCCCAAAGCTCCTGTAATTGCGATTTTCATGCGGCTGATTTCAAGGTTTCGTTTCGGTAACGTAAAAACGCGTCGTAGTCTCTGATGTAGTCGGCTTCGGAGTAGGCACGGTCGGTGAGCACCATCAAGAGAGAATGAGGCACGAGATAATTTTGTTTCATCCAGATTCCGGGAGGGACGTAGAGTGCGACGGATCCGGAAGAAAGTGTAAAAGATTTTTGACTATTTCCATCGTCACAGATCACTTCGCAAGTACCGTGAGGACAGATTAAAACCTGTGAGCATTCGATGTGAGCATGTTCTCCCCGAGACGCGCCAGGTTCTACTCCACTGACATAAAAAATTCTTTCAAGACGAATCGGAATTTCTTTGAGAGCTGTGATCGGAACGAGCGTTCCGTTGGATTCTTTGTAAGGTTTGAGAGCGATCAGTTTCAGATTCGCGAGAGTTGCAAGTGATTTTGTCATAGTGTGCCGAATTGTGAGTTAATCTTCACAATTCTTTTCGACAGAGTTAGAAGAACAATAAAGGACGAAGTGATTTGCCTATTAAGTGCTCGTTTTTAAATAGAAAAAAATCTCATTCTGCTCCATGTCGAGAGATGGAATGGCGCTCTTAACTATCTTCTTCAATGCTTTGAATTTTGAGTTCTCGACGATTGACGCTGGATAAAAATTTAAGTTAAGACAAACGCAACATGTATAACGGGGGTTACTTGAAAAAATCTAAACTGGGTAGTTACGTCTTATTATCATTATCGCTAATCGTTTTGAACGGGTACGGAGACTCTCTTTCCGCCGTCAAAAATGAAAAATTTGTTTCCAACCAAGGTATTCTCAATGGACGTCACGTCCGTGAAGATGAAGGACAGTTGTTCGGTGGGGTCTTGGGACTGATTATTGACGACGAAGGTCTTTGCACCGGCGTTCATATCGGAGGTGGACGTATTTTAACGGCTTATCATTGCGTTGCACGTCCTCAAAAGCCTCGTTACGGAATTGTCGCGCCTTCAACGGGTAAAATTTACGATATCGGGACTGCTTACACTGTGACGGCGCCAGATCCTGCAGGGTTTATGCAAGTGGGAGAGACCCAACAGCCTCAACCCGATCTCGCTCTGATCAAAACGACTGGAAAAGCAGCTCAAGTCATTTCGTCGCTTCCCGTTGTGAAACTTGGTAAAACTCTTTCTATCGACGAGGATAAAGCTTACATCTCGGGGTATGGAAGACAAGATTTCACCGAACAAGCAAAAGTCGGCGAACTCAAAGTTGGAAAAGCTTACATCGATAAAGTCACGGAGATGTTTTACATCTTGAAGTTTAATACGGCTTTAGGTTTCAGCGCCGGTCTCCCAGGTGATTCGGGCGGTCCTCTTCTCCGTCTTGAAAACGGAAAGATCACCGTCTACGGAATTGCATCCATCTTATCCGCTAACTCAGCTGGCACTTCAGGAGGCAATCTGTACGTCCGCATTGATCAGCCTCGCGTGACTGAGTGGCTCTCTCGTCAATAATTCTTTAAAAGAGCGCCCTTTCACAGAAAGGGCGCCTTCTAGAATTCTTTAAAAATTTAATAAGAGGTATCTAATGAAAACGTTTGTACTGTTTTTAATGTTCGCTTCTTCTTTGTTTGCAGCTAGTCCTATTGGAGAGTCTGCAGACTATCAAATTGATCAAAATCCGAAGCGCACGACTCCGTTGATTCGGAGTGGCTCGCTAAAAGTTTCGGTTCTCGAGCTATTAGAGAATTCTTCAGGTTCGTCGCTCTTTCGAGTGGCTTTAGACTCTGTTTTTATCACGAAACTTTTTGGGAAACAGCAGGGACGGGCCGAAGCGATGCTAGAAACTGAATTTTTCACGGCCGAGTTTATGGAAGCACTCCGGAAAAGTGGAACCTATCGTGGAAAATATTTTACGGCTCAACACTTAGGGTTCGCCGATGTCAGTAATTTGGATGGAAAAACTTACGCCCATTGCGATAAAGTTTTTTTGACGGACATCAAGCCGCCACAAGACCCAGGGCACCAACCGGGAATTGATAATTTGAAAGTCACCGCATATCTCGCCCCCGGAATTCCCGTGCTCGGCGCTGTCAAACTCGACATCGTAGGGACTTATATGGGAACGCCGATCAAGGCGGGCGGGGACTACCTGGCAAAATAAGTTTTTAAGGGCCTGTCTTTTCGTTTCTAAGGGTTTCTGGTACATAATACTGCCTATGTTAACAGTGGAAAGCGGGGATGGCTTAAGCCTAGTCATTCCGGCGTATAACGAAAAAGCGGCTATTTCTAAGACGATTAACGAAGCGATTCGGTATTTTGAACTGCAAAAACTTCCGTTCGAGATTATCGTGGTAGCCGATGGAAATGACGGGACTCGTGAATTTCTTCGCGATTGGGCTAAAACCGAAACTCGGTTGAGAGTTTTAGGATCCGAAGCCCGTTCTGGAAAAGGGAAGGGCGTTCGAGAAGGCATTCTGTCTGCAAAGATGAAGTACGTTGGATTTACGGATGCCGATAACAAGACTCCAATTGAGGAGTTTGATAAGTTCTTTCCGAAACTCAAAAGTGGCGCTTCGATTGTAATCGGCTCGCGTGCAAAAAAAGGTGCACAGATTGATAATCCGCAACCTTGGTACCGGCGGATTGGCTCTCGCGGGTTTAGCGCTTACTTAAGATGTGTTTTAGGTCTTTGGTCGATTCCTGATACTCAATGTGGTTTTAAGTTCTTTAAGACCGATGTTGCCAAAGAGATTTTCTCCGAGATGCGCATCCAAGGCTATATGTTTGACGTCGAGCTCTTGCATCTTGCTGCGAAGAAGAAACTGCAAATTGTGCAGATTCCGGTCCGGTGGCGAGATGATGGCGATTCACGCTTGGATCTTTTCAGTGGCAATTTAAAAAATGCCCAAGATATTTTAAAGATTCGATTTAATCTCGCTTGAGTCACGCAGAATCAATTGCAGACACACATCGTCGTGCCATTTTCCATTTTTAAAACCAATTTCTTTAAAATGAC
This sequence comes from uncultured Bdellovibrionales bacterium, assembly GCA_937903155.1. Taxonomy (GTDB): domain Bacteria; phylum Bdellovibrionota; class FAC87; order UBA2466; family UBA2466; genus CALCZU01. The sequence continues at coordinate 16,802 of CALCZU010000105.1, read as the reverse complement.
CGACTTGTTGAAACCCCATTTTTTTCATGAGTGCGATACTTCGTGAATTCTCTGAGTTGACGCCGGCGATAATTGTATGAATCTTTCTCTTTCCCGCGAGTTCTAAAAGCTTTTGAATCAGTTGTTTCCCTAAACCTTTTCCGCGCGCATCCTCTCGGAGATAAATGGAACCCGTGGCGGTGTGACGGTATCCACTCACAGGATGAAATGGGGTGAGGGCGGCGCAGCCCTGGACGATTCCGTTATGGACGGCCACTAAGACGGGATAATTTTGATTTTTAAGTCGTTCAATCCATTCGCTCCGTTGGGCAACGGTTTGAGGAACGGATTCGTAATTCGAATGGCTTTGTAGGATTTCGCGGTTGTAGATTTCGGCGATACTCTCGGCATCGGAAACTTCGGCATCTCGAATCTCAACACTTTGTTCTAAATCCATCTTAAAAACTGTTCAAAAGCTTACAAAGCCCTAGGATTTTTTCGGTTTCGAGCTCGGGGTAATTCCCGATGTAAAACCCGAAAAAATGCACGTGTTCGATGTTCGGATACTTGAGATGCTCATCCTTATCGACGTACGACTGAATGAAGGGCTGTCGCAATTGATTTCCTCCGCCTGAAAGGCCTCGTCTAAACTCTACCTTTGCTTCTCTTAAGCCGGTCATCACGCGATTGCAAAGATTTTGATCGGGTTGATTTAAAACCAACGTGAACGCGTAGTTGCAACTTCCCTCAACGGCAAAATCAGTCTGGTATTTATTAGAATCTAAGTTTTCTAAAAAGAGCGTCAGGTTTTTTCGGCGTTTTTCGTTGTTACTGTCGAGTCTTTTTAACTGGGACCGACCGATCACCGCATTCAGTTCGGTGCTACGGACGTTGTAAGAAGGGTAGGCAAAAATAAACTCTGGGTGAACGTTAGGATTTTCCTTTTCCCACTTTTTACGGAAGGTTTCGGAATCCGATTCTCGGACCATTCCATGCGATCTTAAGAGCCGAACGGTCTGATAGATGTTCTCATCGTTGGTACATACGACGCCACCCTCAATGGTACTCATGTGGTGGGCATAGTAGAAAGAGAAGTTCGAGATTTTTCCGAAAGTTCCCACTTTTTTTCCTTCGTGTGTGGCTCCGTGGGATTCACAAACATCTTCTACGAGAAGAATATTTTTTTCCCGGACCACTTCGAGCAATTCTTTTGTAAGCGCGTTGTAACCTAAAACATGCGTTAAAAAGATTGCGCGGGTATCGGGAGTAATTTCTTTAAGAACGTCTTCGACTTTCATTCCGAGCGTTTTTTTATCGATATCGACAAAAACCGGATCAAGCCCGTTTTGAATCACCGACGCGATGTCGGAAACCCAGGTAAGAGTGGGGACGATCACTTCTCCGGGGCCGTATAGGTGCTTTACCGCCGCCATTGTGAGTAGATTTGCCGATGCGCCTGAGTTCATGAAAACCGTGTATTTCATACCCAACCACTCAGACCATTCTTTTTCAAATGCTCTCACATTTTCGGATTGAGTCAGAATCCGATCTTCTTGTAAGAAACGAATTAACGTTTCGCGGTCTTCACGGGTGATGTTGTTCTTCATTAAAGGGATGTCTAAAATCATGTTGAAAACCTCTTCCTGTGGGGGCCGTCGTGGAAGCGCCCTAGAATTCTGAATTAAATTATACTCTTATCCCAAAAATTAGAGAACTTAAGATATAACTCGGCGTGTCCGATAAGTGGATATCGGAGGATTCTTTATGTCAGCACCAGCAGTTCGCCCTCGCTTAATCGTTAATGACGGGCTTCCCGTAATGAAAAACGAACTTCACGGTTTGTTAAGAGACGGAAAAATTGAAGAGTTTAATGCAAAACGAAAAAAGAATGGAAAAGTCGATCTCTCTCAATGCAATCTTCGCGGGATCGATTTAAGAGGGATGGATACGACGAACGTAGATTTTAGCAATAGCTATTTAAGACAAGCTGACTTACGCGGATTGGATTTACGCACTTGTAATTTAGAAGGTGCGAGCATCAACCAGGCGGTGATTTCTGGAGCTTATTTTCCGGATTCGATCTCGGCCGAAGAAATTCGTCTTTCTCACGATATTGGAACTCGAATCAGACTCCGCAAATAAATTCGGGGCTACCGCCGGATGGCAATAACCCCGTTTAGCATGCACTTGTTCAAATCAAATTAACGAACTTCGAAAATTCCGAAAGGGATGAGTCGTTCGCTATTCTTTTTCATCACCTTTTTGTGATTTATTTCGGTGAGAATTCTCATCTGCAATCCTTCTAAGAGTCGTGCTTCAGAATGCCCTGTTCCTAAGAGGAGTTCGTTTGTTTTCAAAACTTTTGGAACAATGGTGTCTCCTGTTTGAAGAAGCCATTTGACGTTTTCTTTCGCGATTTCGTACTCATCGGTTTTTCCACCGAACAAAGGACGAGATTGTCGTAAGACATCGCGTGGGATTCGGTAGATTGAAAGATGGCGTTGTTGTCCCGCTTCTTCTTCACAAAGGGCCTTTAATTCATCTTCTCGGACAAAAAGTGCTTCAACGACTCCTTGTTCATTTTCAACAAACTGAAGAACCTTGATGGGAATCAGCCCGCGTCCAAATTCTAAGACGTAGCGTTGTTCCGGAGCAGTCGTCCATTGAACCGCTTTTTCCAATTCTTCCACCGTCACATATTTTGTGTGGTAAACCACTTCGTTTGAGATAACCATCCGTGTGCGATCTCTTTTTAAATCTGTAAAACGCATTCCGATGCGAACTTCAGGTTCGAGCTCGGCACCTGGGCGTTTGCATTCGCAGACCACTAATTCGTAGGGTTCTGCGCTCATACGACCCCCGTTGGTTCGAGCCAACGAGTAAAGTTTGCCATCAAAAAACTTCAGCGCTTTTTCGAGTTGTTCCTTAGGAACTTCTTTTTCGTGGGCTTGTCCATTCTCATCGTAGTAGACAAGCGTTTGGCTTGTAGCGCCTTTATCGGACCATAAAAAATAATCGACCGGTAAACTGTAGAAAGTTGTCTTCATATTACGTACCCTCTTTTTTCAAACCCTTTAACCGTTTGATGAATAAGAGAGCATTTCTCGTGCCGAAAAAATTTAAGCCTATTGACACCTGTCGAGAGCTTGGACTCATGACGAACTTTTTTTCATCGTGTCTGTATTCCAATCGGAAACAGGGTAAGAGTAGAAATTCAGAAGGAATTTAAGAGTCGAGCTTAAAAAGAGAAACCCCTGATAACATTCAAGTTTTCAGGGGTCTCAAAAAGTTTGACGAATTCTTATAGAATTCAGGAAATCACAACGCCTGCGGGATCTGCGATGATCGCTTGGGAACTCGCGGCTTCCACGTTGGCGGCTGTGACGAATTCTAAAAGCGATTTCTCATCGAATCCTTGGTAAGCGCGATTGTCTCTGATGATCAGAGGACGCTTAATCAAATTCGGATCTTTCAGCATCAAACGGATCGCTTCATTCTTGGTGGTGCGACGTTTGCCGAGCTGATTGTCTTTATAAGTCGTGCTTCTTTGATTGAGGCTTGCATAGATATTTTCAGCCTTGATCACTTTTTCCAGAAGACTCCGTGGAGGAGGTTCATTCACAATATCTTTTAAAAGGTAAGAAACACCTTTTTTATCTAAAAAGGCGATGGCTTTTTTGCACTGTGTACAACTTTTTTTTGCGTAAAGGACTATTTCACCCATGGGCAACTCCTTAATGGGAACACTTTGGTCAAGTGGATTACTTAACATAAGCTAGCCGTTGTCTCAAGCTTCACTTGAGATAAGAGTTGAGATTTTTTTTTGAATCCTATATGAGCTACTCCTCCATGCCAAAGCTTCAAAAAACAATTAAACCCAGGTCTCGCGCTTCTATTAGAGACACGGGTGTCGTTACAAAATCGTCTTCTTTAAAAGGAAAACGCTTAGCGATTGCTTTAACAGGCGGAATTGCATGCACTGAAGCTGTCAAGATCATTAGAGAATTTAGACGGCATGGAGCGACTCTCACTCCGTTTATGACATCTGATAGCCTTCGGTTCATTACCGCTTTGAGCATCGAATGGGCTGCCGCGGAGAAAGCGGTCATTGAGGTAGGACCAGGGGTGGATACCCTTGACCAGTTTGATGCTGTAATCGTCGCGCCAGCGACCTTGAATTCGATTGTGAAGGCTTCTTTAGGGATTGCCGATAGCGCGGTGAACCTTTTGATTGCCGGACAGATTGGTAAAAAGGCGCCTTTGTTTTTTGTTCCGACGATGAACGAAGATTTGATGAATCATCCCCAATACTCCGTGGCCAAAGAAGTTTTAATCAAATGGGGAGCACAGTTTTTTGAACAGGCGCTTGAAGAAAATCGTCTTAAAATGCCCGACGCGATTCAAGTCGCGGATTGGGTTATGAAGGAACTTAAAAATGTACGAAAAAGAAATTGAAATTAAAAGAGTCGGGCTTGAGGGCCAGGGCGTCGGATATGATGAAGAGGGCAATATCTACTTTGTGCCCCGAACGCTTCCGGGCGATCAGGTGCGGGTGTCGTTCAATACCTTGAAAAAATACCGCGATACCGAACTTCTCGAAGTTTTGGCGACATCGTCTCAAACGGTTGAAAGTCCCTGTCAGTATTTTCACCAATGTGGTGGTTGTGATTGGTTGAATTGGAACTACGAAGAGCAGTTAAAAGCCAAAGAAGAAATTCTGAAACACGTTTTAGAACGTGGGACGTTGGTCGCTGATCGCTTTCTCCCCATTTTGGCTTCTCCGAAAAAGCTTGGGTATCGCAATCGCATTCAATTGCGTGCGCGAGGCAAAGAAATTGGATTTTTGAAAAAACACACACATGACATTATCGATCTTGAAAACTGTGTTGTGGCGCATCCGGCGTTGAATAGTGAAATTACTAAAATCAGAGAGTCTCGGACGTTTGAGACTCCAACAAAGATTGAATTATATCTGAATTCCGAAAATGAAGTGCTCGAGTCGTTAAATGCTCCCCATGGAGCGGGCGGCTTCTCGCAGGTCAATTTTGAGCAGAACGAAAATTTAAAGGCGAAAGTAAAAGAGCACATCGCGGATGCAAAGTCACAACGAGTTCTTGAACTCTATTGCGGAGATGGAAATCTCACTTTCTCCTATCTCCCGCTGGTAAAGCACGTCATCGCTTTTGATTCTTCGCAGACGACCATCGATTCTGCTCGGGTGAAAAGAGATGCTTTAGGAGAAGAGGGAAAGAAAGTTTCCTTCTTTAAAGATATGGTCGATGGGAAATTAAAATCCAAATTGCCGCCAGATTTTTCTAAAGACTACGACACGATAGTGCTCGATCCGCCTCGCGCTGGAGTGGGAGATTTCTTAGAGAAATTTATTCATCCCAATCTTAAAAATATTATTTACGTGTCTTGTGCGCCCGTTGCATTCTCAAAAGACGTCCAAAGCCTTAAAAAAGAATTTAAGCTTTCCGAAATTCAACCTTTGGACATGTTCCCGCAGACTCGACACTTAGAGTTTGTTGCCCGTTTTGTCAGAGCCTGAAAACATATGTTACACTAGTGGGCATATGGCACACTGGATTGCTTTCTTCGTTCTGATTTCAGTCATTTCGTTTCCATCCTTTGCAGAGAAAAAAATGCAGGGGCAGAAAGGAGAACTCTCGAAAGAGACGATCCTGAAAAAATACCCAACGGCCGATTCTCCGTTGGTTGGAAAATTACCACGCGGAACTATTTTGCAAGTTGAAGGCGAAGAGGATGAAAATTTCGCGAAAGTGTCGATAGAACTCGCGGACGGAACCGTCACAGAGGGTTGGGTCGATATCAAAACGATCAAAGGTCGGGAGAAGGAATCCGGCCGAACAAGTCCTCAAAAAGTAACGGAAGAAACTTCGAAGAAAAATAAAAAGAGACATCTTCCCAAAGATGAAGCCTCGCTTTTGGGCCGAGAAAAAACTTTTTACTACGGCTTGGATGCGGGCGGAAATTTAGGAATGGTGAACTACAGCGCTGGTACCGAGACCTATAGCGGAATGAGCTTTGATGCAGGTGCTCATCTAGGATTATTTTTGAACTCCTATGCACGCGGACAATTTAATGTCGGGTACATGAGACTCGAAGGCCGCGATTCGCTGAACAACACGCTTGGTTTTGGTTATATTTATGCGAACGCCGAAGTGCAGCTCTTAGTCGATGAAAGAATCTTTGTTTTTGGAAACCTCGGGTATTTGAATGGAATCGGAATCACCGGAGCGCCTTTAACGGTAAAGCTTCAAGGTTCTTCCGATGCTTCGACTTTTAATTTTCAAGCAGGCGCGGGCTATCGTATGCCGATGAGTGATGTCTCGGGGTTTGGGTTTAAAGCGTCGTATCTTTACGGCGTGCAACGAGATCCCATCGGCGTTCAGGGAATTCTTTTAAGTCTCTTTTTAGATTTCGAAGGTTAATTGAATCGACCAGATCCTTTCGGGCTTCGCCCTCAGTATACGTTTCTGTGGGAAAGAAATTTTGCGACGGCCTTCGGCCGAATAGTTTCAGCTTCCGACAAAAACTAGTTAATCGCTTTGTAAACGTGTTCCGCGAGCGATTGTTGTCCTTTTTGTGAAAGGTGGAAACAATCGGAAGCAGAATATTCGGGATGGAACGTGTCCCAGAATTTAACGTGCTTGAAAGTATTTTTGACGCCGCTCTTATTTAAATCCTGAATGAGAGCGTCGATGGATCCATTCATTGCGGCGATTTGTTTTCCTACGACCTCATTTATTTTATTTGCTTTCGCGAGCTTAGAATAAGCAGGGCAGAACGGAATGAAATTCTCCCATGTATCATTGCAAGTGTAGGACTTGTCGGTGTCTTTCTGCCAGACATAACCATTTAAGGTCGAGATCATCTCGTGGAGTTCTCCGACATCCATAATGTACGCGACACTGTTTTCGCGAGATTTGTCCCATTCAAGAAGTGCGGTCTTGTATTCACGAACGAATTTTTCGGCTTGCTGTTCAGGAGTGAGACCGCTGTCGCAAATATCGTTGTGTCCCATGAAAAAGAAGGCCATCGTTTCGTGGGTCGTTTTGGAAGCCCCTTTAACGTGCTTTAATAAATCGGCTGTGACCGCTCGAGGGACGGCATAGTTATGAAGTTCATTCACGTTGCCGACACCGATCAGTTGTTGCAACTTTGCGGGCCAAGCGTTCTCATGCGAACCGTACTTTGTGAGATAGGATTCTTTTCCGAGCATCACGTATTTTGCTAAGTCTGAGCGGATGGCTTGAATGGATTTGTAAGTGGTTTCAGTTACGGCAGTCTTTGAAAGTGTTCCGGCTGTGACGGAGTCTCCGAAAGTTTCCATCACTTGAGCTTGCAACGAAAAAGCAATTCCCAACATCCCGCATAAAAGAATGAACTGAGTTCCCATGGTTTCCCCCTATAACTCGAAATTCTAAGAGAACTTTTGAGAGAGTCAAATAAAATGCCAGCCGCGACGCAGGGAGAAAACTCGATCTTTTTTTTGACAAATTAATTTCGTAAGCAACTCATTTTACGAGGCGAACGTGCTCGTGTTTGGTTTGGGATTCTTGGATGAGAACTTCGGTAAGCGCTTGGACAAGCTTATCTTCCGCAGAATCTTCTTGCACGGTGAGGCAGATTTTCATTTTGCCTAAGGTTTGCGGAACGCCTGCAATTTTGACTTCTACTAATTGTTTGGATTTCACGAAACTTCTGACGGAATCTTCAGGGAGAAAACCAAAACCTAATCCCTGGAGGGTCATTTGAATCACTGTTTGCAAATGGTTGAGTACAAAAGATTCTTGTCGTTGGATACCGAACGTCGCAAGGAGTTTCATCGCGGGATTAAAATATTCGAGATGGGAAACCGAGTCTGCTAAGATTCGGGGTGTGCCCAAACTTTCAATGCTCATGGCGCCTTTGACTCTGCTCGGACTTGCAAAAAGTTTGAAGTCTGTTTCGTAAAGTGGAATCACCTTCAGACCTTTTTGAGGGTTCGGTTCGACCGTCACAATCGCGTGCAACTCTCTTGAGAGCAGACTTTGAATCAGATCCTCTTTTTTGCCGCAAGCGAGATTCAAATTCATTTCGGGATAAGTTTTCTCTAAAGCGGAGAGAATCGGGGGCCAGAAATGTGCAGACAGTGCCGTCTCGGTTCCGAGATGCAATTTTCCACTAAATGTTTGGTCCGGATTTTTGAGTTTTTCTTCGACCGTATCCATTTCAAGAAGAATTTTTTTTGCGAATTCGTAGAGCACTTTCCCAGGTTCTGTTAGGGTGACGCCTCTGGGAGTTCTGTGAAAAAGTTCAACTTTCAATGCTGTCTCGAGCGTTTTGAGACTGTGAGAAAGCGCCGCTTGGCTTGATTCGAGCTGACGACACGCTTGAGAGAGAGAGCCCATCTTTGCGATAATGCAAAAGGCATACAGTTTTTCGAGATGGTCTTTTAAAATCGAAGTTTCGAAGGACGAATGCATTATTAGAACCCCTTGTGAGAGATTCTAGAATACGATACCCCGCTATCGAAAGACACTGACGTTATTTTCGTGAATAGGGGGGCTTCGGATTATCTGAAGGGATATTACCTTGAGGTCGTGCCGTCCCGGTCGACTTTAAGCTGGCATTCGTACTCAAAGTCCCCGGGGTAAAATGCGGTGTAGGTACAAATAAGATTTTTCCCCAACTTTTTCTTCACCTTTCCTTCATAAATCTCTTCGACGTTTAGGTGGTGGTAAAGGTCGTAAGCTTGAGCGCCTGTAATTGAAACCGTCATCGGTTCCGACGCCGCAAAGAGTGAATGAAAAGAGATTAAAGTAGAAAAAATTAAAAGATATCGAATCATGGTTACCCCCGTAGTTTGGGAGAATTTACTCGAGACTGGACTTCAGCGGCAAGAGATTTGGTTTGTGTAGAAAGTCTTCACAAAAAATAGGACATTCTGCATCACCCGTTTCAAACACGGTTGACTTACAAGTTGCTCTTGCCTAACTGTGCCGTAAAAGGAGTACATGATGATTAAAAATGTTTTATTTCTCGGAGCGGTAATGTTCTTTGTAAGTCAAGCTGGAGCGAAACCTCTGCAGTTTGTCTTGAACTGCGAAATTGATAAGGATGTAAAAATTCCTAAAAGTATCAAAGAGTACGCTGTTAAAAAGATTGCTTCACAAAGTTTGGATAAGAGTTGGAAAAATTCCTACGTGCTGCAAGTGACGTACAAGAGCGGTACGAAAGAAGATTTTAATTTTAAGTCGGCTCAAAGTGGCGACGAAGATTACAATGAATACAATTTAGATGCGACTGAGGAACAAATTAAGGCTGTCAATGTGAGTGGCGGTGCGATTCAAAATCGTTTTGAATGGGCCTCGCTCACTAATGCAAACGGGCGAAGTTTCGCTCGCTGTAGTAAGTAATCAACCGTTCTAAGAGATTGCGTAAACTTTAACTTAGGCAGCAACCGATTTACTTTGTTCGAAAGCGTAACGCGTTGCAGGTCCTTTACCCGTGCGGCTGATTTCTCCTTGTTCCAGAGCTTTTTGGAGTAAGATTAACGCTGTTCGTGTTTCAATTTGAAGATGGGAAGCGGCTTGCGAGACCGAAAACGTCTCAGAGGGCCAGCGGGTTTGTAAGGACTCCATTTGAAATTGGGTTCTGTCTTTCGCAGTCACTTCTTTTGGAACGAAAAGCTGCACGGCCGCCTTTGCGGTCAACGAGTACAGGCCATCTGCTTCTTCGATTGCGAGAGGGAACTGAAGCTGCTTCAATGTCAGTCGCAATCTTCGTAAGACTTGGTGCACGCGGTCTCTCGAGCTAAACGGATTAAAAAATTCGTCGGGATAAAGAGCGGAGTGCAGGGTGGTCACTCGTAAAGGGCGATAAAAATCAGACGCCAAAGCGAGAAGCGCGCGGTGCGAGGCCTGTCCATGTTTCATGGATTTAACGTCAGACATTTCTTCTATCAAAAAATTTAGTTTTTGAGGATTTCCGCTCGCGGGGCCGAGGGCAAGAGGGTAAACGTTAGGAAGTAAAAGAGCATTTTCAAATTCCGCGTTCAATTTATTTCTAAAACTTGCGTAAGGAGTTCCAAAATACAGACGGTGAGCCAGCGCGATATTCTTTGTGAGTGTCGCTCTGTAAAAATCGCAATGTCTCACCGTTTCCCAATTTTTAAGACCGAATGCTTTCTCCCTGACTTTTTTCAGCTCCTCGAGGGCGTCCGGATGACAATCTTTTTGATAGCAATGGAAAATCGCATTCCACTTACTGAATAAAAGCAGATCCTCTTCTTCCATTTCAGTTAAGTAGGTTGCAGTTTTCTGAAGAATCTTTTCTGCCTCTCCCCAGTTTTTCGCCTGAATGCAATTTTGAATTTGGTAACAGAGAAGTTTTCCGTGGAGAAGATTAAATCTCTCGGTGTCTTTCAAGAGCTTTGAAATCAAAATGTCGGCTTCGAAAGTCTGACCCTCGTACACAAACGCCGAAACAAGACTGACTTGCCCGGCGAGTCTATCAAAGTGACTGATTGCGGGCGAAACGACGTAAGTTTTTAAAAGTGAGATCGCATCTTTTGCGTTCCAAGATTGGATGAGCGCGGAAGATTTTGCAAGAAGCGCCTGGGGCGTTTGTGGGACTTCAATCGTCTCTAAAAGATCGAGCGATTCCTTTTGAGCTCCACAGTTCGAAAGACAAAATGCATATTCAATTTTCTCGAGTTCCGTCGCGTGAATCATTTTTTTTCGCTGCGGACGCACAATCGGATTCAAAAGCTTCAACCCAAGCCCCGGAAGTTCCGCTCTCCGCGCGAAACTTGCGACGGCCTGAATATACACTCGAGGAATTTCTCTCAAAGTAATTTTCTTCAACAAAAGCCGAGCGTCTTTAAGCTGACCCGCCTGGATCAAGTCTTCCAATTGACTTAAAAAGCCCTTAAAAATTTCACGAGAAGCCGACATAAGATATCTCTCTTATCGGCGCTTTAAGAGCGAGACTTCACCCCAAGACATTATGAAGAACGCCCACTTAGAATACACCCAAGCCTCAAAAGGTGTCACCGAAACATCCATCCTAAACCACTGATATTATTGATTTATGTTCGTAGATATCCTCCCAACTGTTACAATTCCGAGCAATTTAAGAATACACCCCCGCCTTTCGCAGCCTAAAAATCTTGGCACTCCAGATGCAATATTAGAAAGTCACAACCCGACTGAAAGGAAACGGCTTAGGGACTACACAAATAAAAACAACTTGATCACAAAAATCATTCTTCAAAAGACTACAACTCAGATTCAACATCTCGATCTCAAAATGATAAACAGAATGAAATCACAACAAGACAAAACATCTAGATAAAAAAATCCGCTTTGCCGAATTTCTAAAGCCCGAGAGCCACCACAGGTCTCGGGCTTTTAATTTTTTTTCGTAGTATGTGGTAGGACGACGGATAGCGGTTTGTTCGGAGAGTGGGGACCCCATGCACCCTTCTTCCGTCTCCGCCCTTCGGGCTACGCCGGACAGGCGGCAAATAGAAGAGGCATGTCCGGCGTAGCCCGAAGGGCGGAGACGGAGCCTGCGAAACAGCACGGGTTCCCCACTCTCCGAACAAACCGCTACCCTCCATTCTTTCTCGGTTCAGCCCAAAAAATTTTATTTTTGTTTTTCTACGCACTCCGAAAATCACAAAATGAGGGAGTCTGCAGGGGTGGGGAAATAAGGGGGGCCTCAGTTGTTTCGCAGGCCCTCAGGCTACTTCGGAGACTCACAGAATTTATGGCCGAGAAAGGTACTGAGGCCCCCCTTATTTCCCCACCCCTGCGGGCTACCGTCGATTCGTGCAATAACGTCGTGTGTCGGAGGGGTTGCCGTGGTTGAAACAATGACTATATTGTTAGGGAGAGGACCTATTGTGGATAAAGATCTTTATGAAGTTTTAGGGGTGAAGAAGGACTCGAATGAGTCGGAGATTAAGAAGGCTTTTTATAAGCTTGCGAAGAAATATCATCCCGATGTGAATCAGAATGATAAGGCGGCGGAACAGAAGTTTAAGGAAGTGAATCTCGCCTATGAGGTTTTGAAAGATACGAAGAAGCGGGCTCAGTATGATCAGATGCGGGCAATGGGGGCGAATCCTTTTGCGCGACAGCGTCAGCATGCGGGTACCGGTGGAGGCTTCCCTGGAGGAATGGGGGGAGATGCTTATCAGGATTTCGGTTTAGGAGATCTCTTTGAAGAGATTTTTGGTGGGCAAGGTTTTGGAGGGGCTCAACGAGGTGGGCGACCCGGCCGTTCTGGTAGAGGTGGCTTTCAGACTCGTGGGCTGGATAGAGAAGCGCTCGTAGAGATCACGTTGAATGAAGCGGCTCTTGGGGGCGATAAGGTTTTGGAAATGTCGGATGGTCGCAAGCTGACGGTTAAGATTCCGGAAGGCGTTGAAAGCGGCTCGCGGATTAAATTGTCCGGACAAGGGGATTTAGGATTTGGTGGTGGACCTAAGGGAGACCTCATTATCCAGTTAAGAGTTTTAGAACATCCGTTGTTTGCTCGTGAAGGAAATCATATTTCCTATAAATTGCCGGTGACATTTGCGGAGAGTGTTTTGGGCGCGGAAGTCGATGTTCCGACTTTGCATGGAAAAGTTCATATGAAATTGCCTAAAGGTATTTCAAGTGGCCAGCGGATGAAGCTTGCTGGAAAAGGCATTCGTTCTGCAAAAACGGGAATCGTGGGCGATCAGTTTGTGGAAGTCGTGATCAAATTGCCCAAAGAACTTTCGAAAGAGTATCTCGAAGCCGCAGAGCTTTTGAAAAAAGACCCTTTCAATCCTCGTTCATAGCAGTCATTGCTTCGTCGCTTCGCTCCTCGCAAGGACGGTCTTTACTCAATTTTGTTTTTTTTCAGTTCTTCTAGAGAATAAAATGTATTGCGCCAGGTGAGGCCTTTGTGGAAGTGGCATTTTAGAATGGCATTCCAAATAACATAGACGTAAAGGAGAATTCCCACCGGAAAAGCGAAGACCGTGTAGAGCGGAAGTCCTTGAATCTGAGAACAGCTGAGATAGCAGATTACTTGGAGAAGGATACTCAATCCGAAGAGTGTCGACGTGGGAGATTTGGTCATGAAAACGCCGAAGTATGGGACTAAGAAGATAAGAATCATTGCAATCGTCGACAAAACCATGAAAAAGAATCGGTAGTCGATTCCCGAGTACACGTTCTTTTCAAGCCCGTGAACAAACTCCTTGAAGGTTGAATACCATTCCACTTGCACGGAATTTTTTCCTAAGAGGACTAACTGTCGTCCTCCTTTTAATTTCACAAGTTTCCCCAGTTTAACATCATCATCGGGTCGCATCTTCAAAGCTTCGAAGGTTCCGATTTTTTGATAAGTCGAACGCTTGATGAGATTAAAAGCTCCGACTCCCAAGAAGTACTTGCTCTTCGGATCTTGCGCCTTCCAAGGCCGAATAAAAGAGAAGAAAAGCATTCCAAAGACGCCGACGCAAAGATTGAGAAGAAAACCCGGTACAAGCGTGTGCGGGGTGAGAGTCAAGTGGTCCCATTTCCCTTGAGTGAAACACTGAATGGCCTTTTTTAGCGCGGACTTTTCGAAAACGATATCTGCATCGGTAAATAAAATGATTTCGTGTTTTGAAGCTTTAGCGCCGATGAAAAGCGCGTGATTTTTTCCAAGCCAACCCGCGGGAAGTTCATTTACATTAAGAACTTTAAGAGCTTTGGATGATTCTGAAATTGTTTCTAGAATTTTACCGGTGGAGTCAGTGGAACGGTCATTGACCGCGATGATCTCAAAGCTTGGGTAGTCTAAATTGAGTAGCGAGAGAGTGGCTTCTTCAATATTTCTTGCTTCGTTTCGAGCCGCAAAAATAATACTGACGGGAGGATATTCAAATCGGTCGTCGAGCGGATAATCTCCGAGATACTTCATCCGGCGTGTTCCCCAAATCACGTCGAAGCAGATGACAACTGAGAAAAAGAGACCAAAGCAGGCGATCCACAAAACCATAAAAGGGATGTTATCCCGAACGAGTAGGGTGTCAATTACTGTGCAGAGTAGGGTGATTGAGCAATCGAACGCTTAGGAGCGAGGCTCCCCTTTAAAAATCCACGGTGTTTAATCAGATGCTTTTCAAGAAGGTTTTCAATCGCGTCGCCTTCTTCTAACACTTCTGCTTTGCCGTCTTTAAATGAAAGAGACAAAAACACGGGAACGGTTTCCAGAGGCTGTTTGGCGTTTGAACTAAGAATTTCTTTTAAAAACTTACTTTCGAAGATCTTCTGTTCCGGATCCGCAATCATAATATTGTGGAGAACGAATTTAGGATTTTGAAATTCTTTGAAAAGTCCCTCCAAAATCACTCGATACTCCATGGAGCTCAAACACCAATCGGGTCCGATTACGAAGAAATGAGTTTTATTCTCTTCATTGGGTTGAATAAAAGATTTTAAAAGTTTGAGCTGGGCTGTTTCACCCGAATTGAAGCTTACAATTTCACTCGCAGAACGCCCGGTGCGAACGTAGTGGTTTCTTAAAGTTTGTGTCACTGAAAGAGAACGGCCTAAGTCCGCCGGAGATTTCAAAAGAAGCGATTTTTTCTGCCAGTCTTGTTTGAGGTTAGACCATTCGGCGTCGATTTTTTCAAACTCTTCGGGTTTTAAAAGCTTATCAAATTTTTCTGGTGCACTTTCTACATAAGGAAGAATATCTGTTTTATTTTCGCCTTCTTTAAACTCGATTCCCATCGCTAGATAATAGAGGCGGTACATGGATTGAAGCTTGTCTGGCTTGGGAGTTTTAAATTCTTCTCCGCGAGCGACGATGGCAAAAATCAAAAGACTGATTGAAAAGATAAGTTTTTTCATAGTTACTCTGTATACTTGCAGTCCCTATGCCATTGTTAAGTTGTTGGATTTACTATATAAAAATGTGTATTCTATTGGAAATCCTGACGAAGTTCTAAGCACGTGCACAGTTTGTATACATGCAGACGTTGGCCTCGTCCCTGCAATTTAGTTTCTCAAGAATGCAAACAAGTGCCTGAGAAGGAAAAGGATCTTGTTGAACTTCGAAACAGCTGGGGGCTGAAGGTTCAATAAAATTTTATTCTTTCAAACGACTTAAACGCTTCGAACAGCGAAAATGCACTTGCTAGATTCTTGGACACAGTAGCAATGGGGATATTTTAATGAAACACGGATTCAGATTATTTGTGAACGGAATGAAAGCATTCATTCAAGGTTTGATGAAGGCCGCCGGAATCTGCGCCTTAGCCGGATTTTTTATATTTTCTTTGATTCGGGAAAAAACTCCCGTTCAGACTCAAGCTTTTACCCTAAGCGAAGCGGCGATCTCAGCTCCTTTTGCATTAGCGAAACCGCCCCGAGTGGTTGAGGCTCCTATTGAGGAAGTCGCAATTCATCCCTTCGCGCAAAGAGATTTAGCGATCGACCGAGCCATCGATATCAACGGTGAAGCGGAGGAAAGCGTCGTTCAGGATAACGAGACTTCCTTCTCATTCTCGTCCGGCAAAGGCCGATAACCTCAACTCAAATCTTTGGTCCGGGTCACGGACAAAACATTTTTCGAAGGCTTAATTGTGCCATGTCCTCTGTCCCACGACTGTCGGATGAAAGCCTCATCCACATCATGGCTGTGGACGATGGAAATCGTTGCGTTCTCTGGCTTTAAATACTTCTGAGCGACTTTTAAGATGTCTTGAGACGTCACCGATTTGATTTTATTAGGGACTTTCGACGAGTGTTCGTAACCTAAACCGTAAAGCTCGTCCAAGCCAAAAAGCATTGCTTGAGAAGAGAATCGTTGCATCTCTAACTCAAACCGTCCAGTCCAATACTTTTTGGCTCTTTCCAATTCCTTTGCGGGAATGGGCGTCGAGAGAATCTTATCCAATTCGATTCGGATTCCGTGAATTGAAGCGACGAGTTTTTCAGGTCCACACCCAATATAAAATCCGAAGAGACTTCTCTCGGGCGTATCCGTACTCATCGGCGCTACGGTATAAGCTAAGCTTTGTTTGTCTCTCAGTTCGATAAAGAGTCGTCCGCCTTGCCCCGAAAGACACGAAGAGAGAAGCTTTAAGGCGTACCTATCTTCTTCCGCGAAGTAACTCGTTAAAAATCCTATCAAGATATGCGATTGGAAAAGAGGTTCTTTCTTTTCGAACGCGATATTGACTTGATTATGAGACGGAACTTTCGACGCGGGTTTCACAGTTCTTCCCGATTCTGGAAGTCCCTTTAAAATCTCATGCATTTCCGTTTCGAGTGTCTCTGAATCAAAATTACCGACTGTCGAGACAACGACATTTTTTTGGTGGATATAGTCTCGGTATCTCTGTTGAAGATCGTATTGTGTAAAGTTCTTTACATCGTTGTAGCTTCCAAGGCTCGATCTGCCGTACGCGTGGTCTCCATATAAAGCTTTGTAAAAGTTTTGGCTACAAAGGGATCCCGGAGAATCCTTTTCCATTTGAATTTCTCTGAGTAAAATTCCTCTTTCTGTCTCAATTTCGTCTTTTGGAAATGTAGGTGCGAGCAAAATTTCGCTCAAGAGAGGTTTGACCGATTTCCAGTGTTTCGAGAGAAACTCAATGGAGAGCCCTGTTGTGTGTTTGCCTGAGAACGAGTAGATGGAAGCCCCTAAGGATTCCAATGTATGAGTAATATCTAAACTGGAGTACGATTTGGTTCCGGAAGTCCACACTCTTTGAAATAAATTTCCGAGAGATCGGAAGAGCGTCGTGTAGGGAAAGAGTGTCTTCGCCTGTGTAGATC
>CALCZU010000104.1 GCA_937903155.1 uncultured Bdellovibrionales bacterium | reverse complement strand
CTTTCCCTTATACCACCTAATTCCAGGTGTCCATTTTTCTGAGGAGGGTCACAGTCTTCTTAGTCGTCTAGCACCTTCCTGAGATTGGGTGGCAATGACTAATCGAGATGTCCATCGACCGTTAGATTTCCATCATTGACTCTGCAAAAAAAATCGCCCTCTACTCTATGGCAATGTTTCTTCTTACACATGATATCAAACGGAATTGCGCTTTTTCCGCATTCTGCAAAGAAGTGTCCCTTATCCTGCTTGGTGTTGTTCTTGACTTGGATAACATAGGTTCTCGACTTATTATCGATTGCGCCCATCGCCGCCTCGCATACGCTCTTCGTATCAAAAGCAAAACTAAGATTTCCCAATGAAGCTCCCATAAAAAGCAAAGCAAAATAGATTTTCTTCACAACATTCTCCTTTTTAGATTTTAGATTGTTTTAGCTGACTCGTTACAGCCGCCTATCATATCGAACTTAGTAATATCCGTACAGAGACATAACGATGTGTCCGGATTCTTCGCAGACGCATTGCGACGTTTTCTTTTGAGTGGTTTGCAGTCTTATTCCCAAATCAGGAGGTACGCTTTCGTGCGTTCAATTGAATTCCGCCCTTCGGTCTCAGCGATAGAAGAGAAAGAAATTGAGGCTCTCCTTGCTTGGGTGCCAGAGAGAATTCAAACTTCTGGAGTAAAATCGTAGCAACCACTGCGATTTCGGTCATCGCAAATTGAGCGCCTATGCAGGCTCTCGGACCTACGCCAAAAGGAAAGTAAACAAACGGTGAAATCTGTTTTTCGTTTTCTACTGAGAACCTTGAAGGATCAAAGCGTTCGGGATCTGGAAAATAACGGGCATCTCGCTGCGTGACGTAGGAAAACGCGTAGACAATACTATTTTTTGGAACGGGATAGCCACCAATCTCCATATCTTCTTTTGCTTCACGGGCAAAAATGCCGATGGCAGGGGGATAGAGTCTTAGAGTTTCCTTAATGACAGACGTCAAATAACTGAGTTTTGAGACCGTATAAAACGTAGGGTTCTTTCCTTGAAGAACTGACTGTATCTCTTCATAGCATTGCTTTTGAACTTCAGGGTAGCGACTGATGACGTACCAAAGCCAGGTGAGTGCCGATGCAGTCGTATCATGACCTGCCAGAAAGAGGACCATTGCTTCATCACGCGCTTGTTCGTCCGTCATTTGAGATTTTGAATCTTCAGAATCAACCGCCTGAAGAAGCATCGAAAGTAGATCTCCGGCATCTTCACCGGTTTTTCTTCGTTCCGATATGATTTTGCGGATGGTCGAATCGACGTACTTGGTTGCCCATACTTTTTTCTTAATTTTTGCCAGCGGAAGCCAGTTAGGAAGACGAATGACCTCTCCCATTTCTCTGACCGCTGTTTCCGAAAGAATCGCTACCGCTTTTCCTAATTCGCTCGTTTGACTGGTAAGGTCGGCGCCGAAGAGCGTTTTAGCAATAATCGCGAGCGTGAGACTATTCATCTCATCTTCGATATTAAAAGTGGCATCGGAATCAAAACCGCTCCATCTTTGAGCCAGGTTTTCGATTTTTTCCACCATTGAGGTGACATAACCTTCAAATCTTTTGGTTTGAAAAGCGGGTTGTACCAGCCGGTGTTGCCTCGCCCAAAACTCTCCTTCGCTTAAGACCAAGCCATTCCCGTCCCACTGTCTGAGAACACGAACTTGATTTGTGAACTTTGGTAAGTGTTTTACTTTTTGGACAAGAATTTCTTTGATGGTTTCGGGAGAGAAAAAGAAAAAAGCTTTGTAGGGACCCAATCTAGCGTAAACAACATCGCCATGATCTTTGTGAAGTTTGAGTAAGAAATTTAAAGTATCCTTTCGAAAATCTTGGATGAACTTAAAACCAAACAAATGTTTCGGGCCAGGAATTCGCGTTGATTGGCTCATAATTGCGAGAGTAACGAAGTCGGGGGAGAAAGACAATTTCTCAAACAGATTTCGAATCGAAATTCCTTTCTGTCGCGATCACTAAATCACTACTGAATCAATGCGAGAAGTGCAGTGTTATGGTTTCTCACACTTCATTCTAGTTCTCACACCCCGTCTTCATTAATCCGCTGATGCTCTTGTCTCCAAGAGTTGTCGCGGCTCTGAAGTCTTGGCAGGCTCCGGTTTTGTCGTTCATTTTCAGCTTGGCAATGCCTCGGTTTCTGAAGGCGTCAACATAGTCAGGTTTCAAATTGAGGGCCGCCGTAAAGTCGTCGATGGATTTTGGCAAATCTCCTAAACTGCCTCGCGTGGCTCCCCGATTGCTGTAATAAAACGGGTTTCCTGGATTCCGTTGGATGGCCTGCGAATAGTCTTGTAGAGCCCCTGTGAGATCTTGGATCTGAAATTTTAAATTTCCGCGAATATTGTAGACTTCAGGGTTGCCGGGATCACGGGCGATCGTTTGATCGAAATCGGACAAGGCTTCGGAATAGTTTTTAGTCTCAAAATTCAAATTTCCCCGCTTAAAATAGGAAACGGGATCGGAGGCGTCGAGTTCAATGGCCTTGGAGAAATCGGCCCGTGCCCTCGAAACATCTTTCAATTTACGGAAAGCATAATCTGCACGGATTCCAAAGGCGCGCGCGAGATAGGGACTTTCGGGATTACGTTGGATGATGTCCGTCGTCAACGTGAGATCGTTTCTCCAAACGTGGTTTCGCTCCGCCGTCAAAATGGACAAGATCGTTCCCAGCGCTAACATTATCGCCGCCCATCCGGACGGTTTCATGCGTTCTCCAAACTGATTCTGGATCCAACTACCCACGGCGAATGCGACTCCCAAATAGGGAACGTAGGCATAACGTTCGCACACAATGAATAAACGGGAAGGAATGACTTGAATGTTGATAGAAATCGTCAGGAAAAAGAATAAGCAACCCCAAGCGACGTCGGGGAGACGACGGCCTAATTTCCAAATGCCGAACAACACGGCTGCAAAAAGCGCAGGACTTAAATAATAATCATAAGGCAGAAACCCGTCGGTCTTTGCCGGCATGACATAGACGGCGGACAAATGGATGGGGAGAAAGAACTTACAAAGATAAAACAAGAAACTGTAGCTCGCTAGAAAGAAGTTATCCAGAAAACTAAAGGCAGCGGAACCTTGGTGAAGATTGGTGATTGTTTCCTTATTCTGAAGCGCGAGCACTCCGAAGCACGCGGACAATAAAAAGAAGGGCCATTTTTCAATCGCTCTTCGCCAACGGAAATCGCGATCTTCGCGGGAGTCGATTAAGAGCAGAATTAAAGGCAGAGTGACTGCTTGAACTTTCGAGAAGAGCGATAAAACAAATAAACCGGCCGAAAGCCACGGGAAAAAATTTCTTGTTTTGCTTCTTCGGTGGCGAAGATAGGCCAGCAGGGAAGAGAGATAAAAAAAAGTATAAAAAGTGCTGCTGCGTGCGGATATCCACGACACTGCTTCGGCATTCATGGGGTGCACGGCGAAAACGAGAGCTACAAAACTCGCGATAAAAATATTTCCAGAGAGCGCACGGAAAAAGGCCAGGGTGAGGGCGGTATTTGCCAGATGGGAGAATAAGTTCACGAGATGAAGAGGACCCGAATCTAAACCGGAAAAGTGGTAGTTCAGGGCGAAGCTCAAGATGGGAAGGGGTTGGTACATGAGAACATAAAATCGACTGAAATATTTTAGGATGCTTGCCCACGATAAATTTAGGATCTCGGGGTAATTTTCAAAATATTCGTTGTCATCGAAATGGAGTAAGTCGTGGAAGTAAACGGAGTGGTACGCGTAAACTGCGAATAGGAGAATGGGAATTAGAACGAACCAATCGCGCGTCCTTGACTTACAGCTTTTTAGATTTTTTATTGCGCTAGGCATAATGTCTTCTTAAGCATCTCACTAATTAAAACCTTTTCTTTCGAGGAGTCTTGCAAAATAATGTAACAAAACAAAGCATTAAAATTGATTGGGGGATTTATGGCTTCGTCGCTGCGTCGGTGCGTGTTATTACTTTTGTTGGTTGGGATTGCGGGATTGACTGGATGTACCGTAAGCAGTGTCGACATCAGTGTCGCCACTCCCGCTGGCGTAACCGTCGATTCCGGCCAAACCGCCACTTTTTCCATTACCTCCTCGTCAGATGAGCTACGTTACCAATGGCAACACAGCACGAATGCCGGAAGCAGTTACAATAATATTACCGACGCTACCTCGTTCTCTTACACCACGACTGCTTTGAGTTCGGCCAACAATGGGGAATTGTATCGAGTGTTCGTCAGCCAAGCTAGCGATGTCGGTAAGTCCGGCAAAAGCGCGGCGGCCACATTGACCGTTAACCCTGCGCTTTTGACGTCCACGCCTTCTTCGGCGAACGGTACTCCCGGTACAACCGCGACCTTCTCTACCACGGCTTCGCAAGGGACCGCGCCTTACTCGTATCAATGGCAACTCAGTACCAACAGCGGAACGAGTTACAGCAATATTGCGGGTGCTACCTCTTCCTCCTATACCACTCCTACCTTAAGTATGCCCGACAACGGGGGATTGTATCGCGTGGTCGTCACCGACTCGGCTGCGGTTCCAACTTCGGTGACGAGCAATGCCGGCACCCTAACCGTCGGGATCGCACTTTCAACTTCAAGTCCCTCGAATACGACGGTCGATGCAGGTCAGACGGCGAGTTTTTCGACGACCGCTTCAAATGGAACTTCTCCTTACACGTACCAGTGGCAGGTGAGTACGGGCGGCGCTTATTCTAACGTCTCGACGGGTACGGGCGGTACTACGGCGAGTTACACGACTGCGGTTTTGACCACCGGAAGTAATGGGAACACGTATCGCGTCGTCGTGACGGATTCGGCTTCCACTTCGGTTAACAGTGGAGCGGCAACGTTAACGGTGAATGCGGCACTTTCGACTTCAGCTCCCTCGAACACGACGGTCGATGCGGGTCAGACGGCGAGTTTTTCGACGACTGCTTCAAATGGGACGACACCTTACAGTTATCAGTGGCAAGTGAGCACGGGCGGTGCTTACTCTAACGTGTCTACGGGTTCGGGCGGTACTACTGCGAGTTACACGACCGCGGTTTTGACGACCGGAAGCAGTGGGAACACGTATCGCGTCGTCGTTACCGACTCTGCTGCGGTTCCGACTTCAGTGACCAGTGGAGCTGCGACGTTAACGGTGAATGCGGCGCTCTCTACTAGCACGCCCAGCAATCAAACCATCAGCTTGGGTATTACAAACACTGCAACTTTTTCGACGACTGCTTCGAATGGAACTTCTCCTTACGCTTATCAGTGGCAGGTGAACAGCCAAGGGATTTCGTCCTTTGTGAATGTCTCGACAGGTACAGGCGGCACTACCGCTTCCTACACCACGGGGGTTTTGACAATTGTGGGCAATGATGGGGATTTGTATCGCGTGGTTGTCACCGATTCGGCCGCGGTACCCACTTCGGTAACGAGTGGCAACGCTAGTTTAACGGTGACCGCGAAGTTGTTGCAGCCGGAAAAATTAGTTTCTCTTGCGTGTCCGAAAGCTTCCTTTTGCTTAGGTATCGATGACCAAGGAAAGCCTTGGAAGTACGAAAAGGCACAGTGGAAAGATTTCGAAGGGGATCTAGTTGGACATCCCTTAAGTGCTGTTTCTTGCGCCAGCGATCAATTCTGTATGGCGATATCGGCGCGTGGCCAGGCGTTTCTCTATAACGGCGCGTGGAGTGCCGGTACTCCATTCGGTATTCGGGAAGGAAGGCACGCATTTGTTTCGTGTCCTGCTGAGTCCTTCTGCATGGTAGTGAATCAGAATGCGGATTCTTTCGTGTTTGATGGTAAAGCGTGGACCTATGTCAAAGGCCTTTACTCCAACTTGGCGGCTTTCTCATGCGCCGGCGCTAAAAATTGCGTGGCGACCGATAAGAATGGGAATGTCAGTCACTACGACGGAAATCAATGGCAAGCATACGCCGAAAATCCCATCACAAAATTCGCGCTCCGTTCTGTTTCTTGCGTCGGCAAAGAGGATCTCTTTTGCATGGGCGTGGATAAAAGAGGAAGTGCGTTCAACTACAAGGGCGGGGCTTGGACTTATCCAAAGCCTGCCACCCGTGCGTTGCTCAATTCAGTCTCTTGCGTGGATGAGAAGTTCTGCATGGCCGTGAGCAATCAGCAAAGGCTTTGGTACTACGAGGATTCAGCTTGGAATTCCACGCCTATTCCCAAGCTTAAAAATTCTATTTCTTATTTCTCTTGCCCAACTCGATCGGACTGCTTCGGGATCGATGCCGAGGGGAAACTATGGAAACAGCATTTCGATCTTCTTAAGGAAGAAACCCCGGCTGTTCGCACGGCGTCTCGCGGGGATAATTGAGGACACCTCACTTTTCTTGAAATTAAGGCATTTCAAAACGTAAAGGATTAATTTGTGTGTTCAACAAAACCTTTTTAAGACGAATATCATAGGCGATCTTTTGTTTCCTGAAATGAACAAGACGGAATGGGATTCTAAGTTTGTTAGCCCATTTCCAATCAGAAAATAGTCGGTACTCCTCAGAGTTTCCTTTCGCATTCATCAAACCAGTGCGGGGATCAAAACAAAGATAAAAAACGATGGTTTCTTTTTTTCCTTCCAGGCAGTTGCTTTTTTTGGGAGCTCAATCTGGAGGATGAGGGGTGACACCGATATTTTTGAATTCGCTTTTCACCCACAGAATGTCTCGATTTGCCTGCTCAGCAGTTTCCATCAGGTGCCCACCTACTTTGGCGCGAAAGCCCATTAATATCCGTTTGGTGGGCCATACCTTTTTAAATTTCGCACTCCCGGATCTCCGCAAACCGATTTTCAAGCCAGCAATAGACGGCAAGCTTGCGAGTGAGTTCAAGGGGGTATGTAAGCGCCACCCGTATTTAGCTTAACAGCGCCACTTGTCTCTCCTCCAAAAATCAGCATTTTTGCCCCAGTCCACACGGCTGCCTGAACAGTTCGCACATCGGGTGCGTTGGTCGTCGTCATCGCAGTCCAGATATCGGTGGCAGGGTCATAGAGCCCTCCGGAATTCAAATAAGTTCCATAGGCATCTCCCCCAAAAACAAGCATTTTTGAACCGCTCCACACAGAGGTGTGATAGGCGCGAATGCTGGGCGCGTCTGTCGTTGTCATCGCAGTCCAGGTATCGGCGCCCGGATCGTAGAGGCCCCCAGTATTCACCGTAGCTCCGTCCATTCCCCCAAAAACTAACATCTTTGAATCGCTCCACACAGAGGTGTGATACGCCCGACTACTTGGAGCGTTGGTTGTTGTCATCTCAGTCCAGCTGTTTGTCCCAGGGGTGTAGAGTCCCCCTGTATTGGTGTAACCATCTCCGCCAAAGATGAGCATCTTTGAACCATTCCAAACGGCGGTGTGAAAGTTACGAGGAGCCGGGGCATTTGTCGTGGTCATAACAGTCCAGATATCTGTGTTAGGGTTGTAGAGGCCTCCTGTATTAAAAATACCTCCATCACCGCCTCCAAAGACGAGCATTTGAGTCCCAGTCCAGACCGATGTGTGAATTGAGCGCACACTGGGCGCGTCTGTTGTCGACATTAAAGTCCAACTATCGAGTACGGGATCGTAGCGTCCTCCCGTATTGAAATAATCGACGACGCCGTCTTCTCCGCCAAAGACGAGCATTTTTGAACCACTCCACACCGTCGTATGAAAGTAGCGGCCGAGCGGGGCGTTTGTTGTCGTCATCATCATCCAGCTATCTGCTGTCGGATCATAAAGGCCACCGGTGTTGATAACGCCCACGCCATCTGTTCCCCCAAAGACAAGCATGTTTGAACCAGTCCAAACCGCCATGGGGGACCATCGAGTAACGGGTGCATTTGTCGTCGTCATCGCCGTCCAGATATTGCTCTCAACATACGAAAATAAATTATTTCCAGTTCCGCTTTGAGTATCTGAATTTGTGACGATGATACTCACTAAGCCTGCGGCGTGTGCGCCTGTCGTGCAAGTGATCGTTGAATTTATGACAGTGGGGGCACCACAGAGAACCCCACCGACTGTGACGGTAGCCCCAGTGACAAATCCAGTTCCGGTAATTGAGATAAGCGTGCCGCCGGAGGGTGCGCCCCTCGAGGGTAAAACGCTTGTCACCGTGGGCGCGGGTTGCTGAATCGCACTCTCTCCGGGATTCTCTGTCGTAGGAATGATTGCTATATCTTTCGGGGCCAGTCCCGGGCCGCAAGACCCGAAGACTCCTAAAGCAACGAATGCAAAAAATGTCAGCAGTTTTCTCAAAATCATACGTTCTCATCTCTCTCTTCGGTCGAAAGACAGAGAGACGATAGCCACTGATGATGAATATTTATTTGAGAAAATGTGAAAAACTTCACAATGCAAGAGCCTCATGATCCCACACATCTTTATTGCCATATTAAATTTGGAATGGTGCCCATCTACTTCGGGATTCAATAGTCGCGGGTGCAATAGGACAGAATTTTCCCTTTCCGCCTGTAAAAATCGAAAAGCGCATACGGACTTATTTTAGTCTGTTATCAAGTGAAACAGTAATGTTGCACCCGC
This sequence comes from uncultured Bdellovibrionales bacterium, assembly GCA_937903155.1. Classification (GTDB taxonomy): domain Bacteria; phylum Bdellovibrionota; class FAC87; order UBA2466; family UBA2466; genus CALCZU01. The sequence continues at coordinate 24,820 of CALCZU010000104.1, read as the reverse complement.
TACTTTTGGAGCGGAAGTAGATGGGCACCTATTTGATTTACAAATTACAGATGGTTGAAAAATAAGGTTTTCGTTATGGAGATCTCGCGGAGAGATTCCTAGAAATTTGCCAAACTGAATTACGAGCAAAACTGAATTACGAGCAAAACTGAATTACGAGCAAAACTGAAAAAAAACTGCAAAGAACAGTAACAATCGCGAGAAATGCGGGTTTAATTAACCCCCTATCTATTCTAGGCAGCTTTGCCAGTGCGGCCTCGCTTTGTGCTCTTCCCCACTTCAGCAACTTCAATTTTAACTTTTCCGTTACTTGTCTTTACATCGACTCGATAGTTTTGAAAAAGAAGGGATTGATGGTCGCTATCTTCTAAAACGTCATCAAAAATTACGCTGAGAAGCTCTCCGGTTTGGGAAAAAAAACCAACGCCTGCTTCATTCTTTGCTTCGACAGCATCTCCCTTAGGTGCGTCGGAAAATGTCGCGGTAAGAGGCGCTGAGCCATCAATAGCGTGGTAAAATATTTTTGGTTTGCTCATATTTTTACCTTCTTAAGTTTCTTGTGTTTGTTGCGAATGGATTTGCCAGTCGGGTAAGCTGTGCAAAAATAATTTCCCGTGGCGGATTTTTTTACGATCGCTACAAGGTAACGCTTGTTCTCAAGTCTATAGAAGAGATGGTAAAGATGCTTTTTAGTATCCTCGTAAACTGAAGTAGGATCTTTTAAGATAATTTCTATCAGTTCGAGTAAGATTTCCTGCGGAAGGATCGCAAAATGTTCATTGAGTGCATGGAGTAGTTCATCTTCATTGATAATAATGCGATCGCCGGTTGCAGCTGCAATCTCTGTGATGATCTTTCTTTCCTTCATACTACTGCTACCGAACTCCTTAAAAAATTTGAATCTCGCTGGGATTCACTTCGTGCCTAATCTACCGCTTTTTCTACGCACACTCAAACGCGCATTATCTAGATTTAATTGAATTATTTAAGAAAAAAAATGGAAATAAAGTGATGGCGTCCCCAACGAGATTCGAACTCGTGTCCACACCGTGAAAGGGTGTTGTCCTAGGCCTCTAGACGATGGGGACGCATAGAAGATTTAAGCACCGGATAATCGAAGCAAACGTGTGATTTGGCAAGTAAAAACTCCGGGGCGTTTTTACTTTGCACGTGCAAGGTAAAACGGACTGGGGGTAAGCCTACCGGGAGGTCACTTTACAGCGGGAGACCTTGTAACTAGCGAAATCTTGAGACGTTTTCTCGAGGACTTCGGCCGCGAAATCTAGGGGATCGACTCCGTTTTCGCGAAGGCCTGAAGTTGGGATAGGCGTGCCATCTGTTTCGATGTTGATTCCGACGTGGATGAGGACCGAAACTAGCGTTTTTGTCGCGATGGAAACGGAGAGTTTTCTTCCTTTGATGAAAACGTCGTTTCCTCGTCGGGACATTCCTTGGATGCCTTTTTCGAGAAGTCGTGAGTAAATTTCGAGGACGAAAAGATTTTGTAAAAGCACGCCGGTGTCTAAAGACTCGATGAAAAACTCGCCTAAGAAGTGAAGCATCTTGGGGCTGTAAATGGGCGCGTTTGCTTTGACGTCGTGAATGTCCACCATGTGCTCGATCGGAACATCCGCTTTGCCGACGAAAGCGACGATGGCATCTCCCGTTACTCCCAAAGTTTTTAAAATCCAGTGAGGCGAGAGTTGTGTGCCGTCGTACGCTAGCTCTGCATTATTTAAGATCTTGGTTTGTAAAGTAATCACTGAAACTCACCTCGTTTTTTGCCATTGCTCGTTTTAGGCGCATGCACGATTCACAACTGCCGCACATCATTTCTTCTCTCTCGTAACAACTCCAAAAGAGTTGAAACGGAATTCCTAAGCGCACTGCGTGTCCTACGATTTCAAATTTTGTCATTCCTAACGTCGGAGAAATCACTTTGACGTTTTTTCTGGTCGAAAATGAAAGGGCTGTGTTCATCGCGTTTAGATACGCTTCCGAATTGTCCGGAAAAGTTGCGGCTTCTTCTTTGTTAAAGCCTAAGAGAATTGAATCGAAATTTTTTCCTTCGGCGAGGGAAGCTGCGACTTCGATAAAGACTCCGTTGCGGTTCGGAACCCAAACGGCGTCAGCACTCGCTTCTGCAGATTTTTGATCATCTAATGCGTGTAAATCGGGATTAGGAAGGGTGAGCGAGTTTGTTGTCAGTGCGCTTTTTCCTAAGTTTCGAAACCAGTCCAGCGTGATGACTTGGAAAGGGATGTCGAAGTAGTCGGCAATTTTTCCTGCGTGCTCGATTTCGTTTTGAGCGGCTCGCTGGCCGTAATCGTAGGTCAGGGCGAGGTCGATACGGGTTTTTTGTTCGATGGCTAAGGCGATGCCTACCGTCGAGTCTAAACCGCTAGAAAGGAGTGCGATGCATCGAGTCATTCGCGTTGAATAGCATAGAATTTTAGAAATAGGGAGCTTGAAAGAGGGGGATCGGTTTGCGAAGTGGGGAAGGTTGCTTCAACCAGCAGCGCTGGTTTCGCAATGACAGTGCTTACGGTGCTTAATGCGCTCGAGGGAGAAGACTACTTGTGGTTGAGGCGTTCTACGCGGGTGTTGAGGTCTTGAAGCTTTTTGACGATTTCGCGGACGCGAGTGTTGAAATCTTGGTTTGTACTGACTGGCTCTGATTTTTCAGGGCCGAAATTCACCATGGCGCTCAGTTTCGAGAGGTGGTGGTTTTTAAGGGGCGGTGTATCTTTTATACTCATATTTTTAGGGCTCCTTCTACTTAATGTCAGAAGGCTTCTTGCCTTGCTATTGTCTTACGGCATAGAGCTTAGATACTTTAATCACTTCCCACACCGAGCGTTGAATTCCCCGCGGCATCATTGTGTGAGATTTTTCATGATCCCAATTTTCCCATAAACGTCGGAGGTTTTCGCGGATCGAAGTCGACGAAAATGGCAGCGCTTCGAACGGAAAAATTTCGATCTCCGAAAAAGTTTCGATCACACTCCATTTATTTGGTGAAAGTTGACGTGGAGTGACTCCGATTTTTCGCAAAACCTCCTCGACATCCGGACGTTTTTGAGTGCGTGTAACAATGATCAAATTCGCACATTTCAAAATGTCGCGAGGTCTGTGCCACTCTGCAAACTGCGTAAAAACTTCGTCGCCAATCACCAACGTAAGTTTTTTAGAACTCACTGACTTTTTTAGCGTCTCAAGCGTATCGACGGTATAACTCTTCCCCTGACGCTCAATCTCAATTGTGCAAAGCTCGAGTCGTTTGTCTCCCGCTTCTTTCAAAGCGGCTTCGATCATTTTGCAGCGCTCAGAATCACTCGCTACCGGTGAGTTCTTTTTTAAAGGATTTTGCGCGGCTGGAATGAGTAAGAGTCTATCCGCTTTAAATTGAGAGACAATCGCTTTTGCGAGTGAGACGTGTCCTTCGTGAATCGGGTCAAACGTACCGCCTAAAAGGGCGATCACGCTAGCGCCCAACCTTGAGCTTCTTTCGAAAGCTCATTCAAAAGACTCTTGACGCCAAAACTCGTATGACTGCAAATAAAATGTCCGGTGAGTCCTCTTTTCGCGAGTGCTTCTTGTTTCTTCAGTAAAGCCGCTTCGGTTAAAAGGTCACATTTTGTAAAAACTAAATACTGTTTGCGTTCGGCTAGATTTAAATCGTAGCTTTTTAATTCTTTGCGAATCACCGAGATATTTTTTTCAATTTTTTTGGGCTCTTCATTCACATCGACTAAATGCAAAAGCACTCGGTTTCGCGCTACATGCTTTAAAAACTGCGTTCCAAGACCCGCTCCATCCGAGGCTCCTTCGATGAGCCCTGGTAAATCGGCAATCACAAAACTCTGAGATTTGTGTTCGACCACTCCTAAATGCGGTTCTAACGTCGTAAAAGGATAGTCCGCCACTTTCGGTGTCGCGCGAGAAACGCATCGTAAAAAAGAAGATTTTCCGGCGTTTGGAAGACCAATGAGGCCGACGTCTGCGATCAGTTTTAATTCTAAACGAAGGGTTTTCGATTCGCCGGGATAACCTTTTTCAGCCGTTTTTGGCGCGCGGTTCGTCGAGGATTTAAAAGAAAGGTTTCCTCGTCCGCCTCGGCCACCTTTCGCAATCATCAGCGTCTCGTCGTCGGTTAGTAAGTCGACTAAGAGTTCGTTGGTTTGGGAATCATAAACTTGTGTGCCGACAGGCAATGAGATGACGAGATCTTCGGCACCCCGGCCAAAGCAATCATTGCCCATTCCGTGTTGTCCACGTTTGGCTTCGAATTTGGGTTGGAATTTAAAATCGAGAAGACTGGTTTTGTCTCGCGTGGCTTTTAAAAAAATGTTTCCACCACGTCCGCCGTCTCCGCCATTGGGTCCGCCATGGGGGATGTACTTTTCACGACGAAAACTTTTACAACCGTCTCCGCCAGTACCCGACACCACTTTTATGACTACTTCATCAATTAGCATATTAAGTCTCAATAAAAATATTTAATGGACTTTATAACGGCCAAGTTAAAGGTCACTAAAAATTAACGATTTCTCAGGCTTCACTTTGTTACGCCTGATTAAACAGACTTTCAGTCTGTTTAAGAAGCGACAGGAAGAATGGAAACTTTTTTGCCGAATTTTCCGTGACGTTCAAAATTGACTCGTCCTTCAATTAAAGCAAAAAGAGTCCAGTCTCTTCCCACACCGACATTCAGTCCGGGGTGAATTTTAGTTCCACGTTGTCGTACTAAAATATTTCCTGCGTTGACGATTTGACCGCCATATCTTTTTACGCCAAGCCGTTGACCATGACTGTCACGGCCGTTTCGAGAGCTACCACCCGCTTTTTTATGTGCCATTTTCTCTCTCCCTTAATTTTTTACGATTTTATCGATCACAAGACGTGTGTAATTTTGTCTGTGTCCGTAAGTTCTTTTATAGTTATGACGACGTCTGTATTTGATCGTTCTTAATTTTTCGCCTAATTCCTGAGTCACGACGGTTGCGTGAACAGTGGCTCCAACAACGGGAGTGCCAATTTCAACAGCGGTACCATCGGAATAAAGAAGAACATCTGTGAGTTCAACTGTTTTACCAGGCTCAGTTTCGAGCTTTTCTACCAGGAGTTCAAAACCGGGTTCTACTCGGTATTGTTTTCCACCTGTTCTAACTACTGCGTACATATTAAAAATCCTTCTCTTTCGAGCGCTAAAATACGAAAGGGATTAGATAATCCAATTAGGCCTTTATAGTCAATCGTTTATGTGGGAGCTAAAGTCTTCCCGGATCTGCTGGTATTTGTCAAATTCGGAAACGGTAATCCGTTGATTTCATTACATTAAAACACGCTCCCCTCAAAGCTTTGCTTGGGCGTGCAGCTCGGACGAAAGCTCTTCCGATGCAAAAACTTGCCTACTTCATCGTGATTGCCGCCACCTTAGGAGCATTGAGCCGTTGGAAATTGAGGAGCGATGAGGCTTGGGGCCTATGCGCCGAGTTTTCACAAAAGAATTTTGAGATGGTTCGAATCGAGGGCCATTGGACGATTGTTAAAAATGGGCAGAGGACTTCTGACCCGGTTTTGTGTCGGCAAAAGGTCTGTCAGGCGCAGGCAATTGATATTTTTGTTCCTTCGAAGGTGGCTTCTGAAAGGGAATACCGATCGGGAATCGGAACTTTTCGTTGTCCTGTTGTGAATTTAAATCCGTCTCAAAAATATTTTCTACGATTTTTTCAAAGGCCTCGTTTCTATTTCAATCAGTTCCGAGTTTTAGACTTTCAAAGGGATTTAAATTTTGTGGATCGCTTTGCCTGGGAACACCGAAAAACTTTTCCGATGGTGACCGCGATGGTGGAGGCCGCGTGGAAAGGGACGACCGGTGGTTTTGACGACGATTTCGTTGAGTTTTATCGCAAGGCGGGTCTCAGCCATATCCTTGCGGTCAGCGGACAGCACGTGATGATTTTATTTCTCTTAATGGATAAAGCACTGGCGCTGTTTTTCCTTTTGCCCTGGACATTGGGGCTTTTGCCTTTTTTATGGTTGGCTCGGTTGGTTTTAATTCTTTCGGCCGCGTTCCTGCTTTGGATTTACAGTCCCGGAAATCCTCCAGTCTTTAGAAGTCTTCTGTTTATTTTTACGGTGCTCCTTTTTCATTTTAAGAAATGGAAAGCGAGTCCTCCTCAAGTAGTGGGATCGGCGTTAGCGCTTCTTCTATTAATAGAGCCGAGTCTTTTTGCTTCTGAAAGTTTTTGGTTGTCCGCTTCGGGGGCATTTTTTTTGAGTTTGAGTTCCGGCGAAAAAATTTTGAAAACTTACTTTTGGGCGATTCTACTGATTCCATTTTTGATGATTCCCATTCTTTGTTCCATTTTCGGGCAGCTTTCTTTGGCGACACCGTTTTTGAATTTAGTGTTTTCACCGCTCTGGGACATGCTTCTGATTCCGAGTTCTTATTTGACTGCATTCTTAAGTGGGTCAGAAATCGGAGAGCGGATTTTATTTCCCTATTTTGAGCAGTTTTTGCAATTTATCGCCAAGTGTCAAAGCTCATTGCTGCCCTGGGTTGCCCAAACTCAGCTTGTCACGTTAAGAATCAACTTATGCGAAGCAATTGTTCTTCAAATCGCTCTGTTTTTACTTGTGATTTATGCGGTGCGTTTACAGCTGAAGGAAGATTGAGAAATGATGCGGTATCCATTGATTTTTACTTAAGAAACGGGTCAAATAGATGAGATCAACTATCTCTAATTTAATATTGCGCATAAAAGGAGCGGGAATGGAAAAAAGTCCCCGTCAAAATCGGATCCGCGAAGCCTTGGATAAATTGTACGGCAACGAGCCGCCTCACTTTAAAGAATACTTGCGTCGGTTCCAAGAAGATCCCACAAGTCGTGTTTTTGCCCCGCTTGCTGAATCTTACCGCCGCGTAGGAAGACTCGATGAAGCGGTCGATATCTGCCGCGAAGGTGTGAAGAACCATCCCGACTTTCATGGCGGAAGAGTGGCGCTTGCAAAATGCTACATGGACAAACAGTGGTTTGATGAAGCTCAAAAAGAATTAGAAACGGTGATCCAGCAATCGCCAGAAAATCTTCTTTCGCAAAAACTTTTGGGCGAGCTCCATTTAGCGCGCGGAGATAAGCGATCGGCCCTGCATTGCTTTAAAATGTGTTTAATTCTTTCTCCACAAGATGTCGCGCTTCACGAAAAAGTCCATGCGCTTCAATCGACGGTAGAAGAGGGGATTGTCGAGGGAAACTCGCCTCGTTACACGCCAGACGCGGAATCTTATTTGGAACCGGTAACTGAAGCCGTGGTTCAGCCGGTTGAAACTTTGCCTGAGATTCCGGTCGTCATGCAAGCCGCGTCGCCTGTGATTGAATTGCCTGAGTTCGAGGAGGATAACTCTCCTGATATGTCGGTCAGAAACCAAATTGATTCGATCTTAGGTGTTTCCGACGATGAAGAAGAAAACGAAGGGTTTAAAGTCGGAAATCTCTCGACCGTATTTTTTTCGGAACCTCCGGTCCAAAAAGAAATCACTACCGAAACCTTGGGAGATTTGTATTTTTCACAGGGTCAGTTTGAAAAGTCTTTGAGGATCTTTGAAAAGTTGATGTCTTCCCAGCGAGTCGCAAATCCTGAGCTCGAAAATAAGATCCGGGCTTGCAAATCGAAGTTGGGAGTCGATTCCGCCTCGATGGAAAGAAACCGAAAAATTGAAATGCTCAAAGGGGTTTTGAGTCGCGTGAGATCTCAGTGAAAACGCTTGAGTTTTAAGGGAAACTCTGGGAAAACGGGGCCTTCGAATTCAACGTTTGCAAGGAAAAGAATATGATATCGACAACAGATTTCAAAAAAGGCGTCCACATCGAAATGGACAACATTCCCTACGTGATTGTGGAGTTTCAACATGTGAAACCTGGAAAAGGAAACGCCTTCGTTCGAACTCGTATCAAAAACTTACTGAATAACAACACGATTGATAAAACTTTCAAATCAGGCGACCGATTCGAGCAACCTGAACTTGAAAAAAAGCAAATGCAGTACTTGTACGCAGATAATAACGGTTATCAGTTTATGGATCTGCAATCGTACGAACAAACGATGCTCGAAAAAGAAACCGTCGGCGATAGAAAATACTATCTCATCGAAAATCTCGAGATCGAAGTTTTGTATTACAAAGGCAGACCGATTGCCCTTGAACTTCCAAATTTTGTTGAACTGGTAGTGACTTACACAGAACCCGGAATCAAAGGGGATACTGTCAGCGGCGGCGGCGGAAAACCAGCCACGGTGTCGACAGGACTCAGTGTTCAAGTTCCTTATCACATCAGCAATGGCGATCGCCTCAAGATTGACACACGTAGCGGCGATTACGTAGAAAAAATAAAAAACTAGAAGTTTCATTTTTCATTCCAAATAATTTGAGGGAGCTTGTATGGGCAAGTTCGACCCGAAGTCCGTTTTAAAAATGGCTCAAGAGGCCAGGAAAAATGGGGATTTAGAACTGGCAGCGAAATGCTATGGGGAACTTGCGCTTTTTTTATGTTCGAAGAAAAAAGGGGTTGAAGCGAAGGGAGTTTTAGAACGCGCTCTGAAACTTTCAAAGGATCCCAGGATTTTAATTGCGAAAGTTGTTCTCGAAGATGAGTGTGGGGAAGTCGATAAAGCCAAAGCCACAATGTCGGAGATGGTCGATAAAGTCGCTCACCTGAATCGAATGGATGAGTTCTCTGCTTACGTTGAAAAAGATTTAGCGTCTTATCCTAAATACCGCAGGCAGTATTTTATTAAAGTCTTGAGGCTTGATAGAACGAGTATTCTTCCGTTTGCGGGCCTTGCTCGCGCCGAGTTGGATCTTAAAGCACCCAATGAAGCGATTAAGATTATTCTAAAAGCTTTGAAGATTGATTCACACGATGGGGTGCTTTTGCAGCTCTTGTCTTCGGCGATTAAGCTTTCTGACAATCCCGCCTCTCTCGCGTATCTAAAGCGATTTGAAGAGAGCAAAATTACGTTAGAAGATTTAAAACTTCTTCTCCATCCCAAAGTGAAAAAAGAGCCTTCGTTTTCGAAAACTGAGGACAGCCAGAGTAAAGAATTAGATACAATGATTCGAAATTTGGAAGAACTCTTAGGAGAAAAACTCGAATCGGACCAAGACGAAATTAAATCACTCGTCGCCGAGTTTAAAATCAAAGCGGATATCGTATTAGGAAATGACTCGCAGGGAAGACTCGACCTTTGTTTAGCTTATCTCGAGATGGGCCTCTTCTCGGAATCACGAGAGGTGCTTAAAAAAATTGGATCAAGCGACGCTCTTTATTTTAAAGCTCGAAGTCTCTTGGCCGAAACTTTAATGCGTGAAGGTTTGTTTTTGGAAAGCATGGACGTTCTAAACGCAATTTTAAGAAATTCAAGTTTAGAGAAAGAAGTGCGCCTCGATGCTTTGTACAAACTCTTAAAAACTTACGTCGAACTTGGAGATTACAAGAAAGCTTTAGAACAAGCGGATCAAATTAAAGAATTGCATGCGGATTTTAGAGATGTCCGAATTTTGTGGCAGGATATTTCTTCACGGCTACGGACGGGGATAAAGAGTGCTTAAGAGATTCTTAAGAAAAGCCCTTTTTTATTCGGGACTTGTTTTTGTGATTCTCTACGCCGTGACGCATCTTTTACTCGCAAGCTCACCGGTTCAAAACAAAGTATTAATTGAGTTGAAACTCGCGTTGAAAGATCTTGGAATTGATATTGAAATGGAGAGTTTCGAGTTTGCGACTTTTTCGCCGAAACTTTATTTAAATCGTGTCACTTTAAATACCAATGCGAAAGCGGAAGTCACGCTCGCAGAACCTTTAAATATCGATAAAATCAGAATTGAGTTTTCTCCTCTTGCTCTGATTTACCGCGAAATTCTGATTGACGAGGTGGCGCTTTTTCACCCGAAAATTCTTTTGCCTCAAGCCGATGTGCTCTATCAAAAGATTACTCGGCTTGCCTCCGATAAGAAGGCCTCTTCTTTGAATCGACCGGGTAGTCTCAATGTGAAGATCAAAAAATTTGGCGTCGTGGATGCTCTGGTGCATGTGATCTCAAAAAATCCAGGATTCGAGTTGCACTCGAGAAGCCTTTCGGCGTTTTTAGAACAAAATAATCGCGGTCAGCAAACGGTTCAACTTGATAGCAATCATTTTGAGCTCATGTACGAAAAATTGCATTTAGAGTTAAATCGAATCGATGTGGACGTCGATATTTCGAAAAATAGCGTTCGGGCGAATCGACTTATTTTGGAAGGAAAAGATTTAGCGGTCAATATTAAAGGCGCTTCCAGTCTCCCCTTTTTGAAAGGTAATAACATTGATTCATCGCATGTGAATTATTCCATCAAATTGCCGATTCAGCTTTTAAGTAAAATTTCGCAACTGCATTTGCCTGTCTTAGGTGGAATTGTCAGCTCGACGGGAAGCTTGGATGCGAACAAAGGAATCTACTCGGGCAAAGGAGATATTCAGTATGCAGGGGTCACGGTTGATGGATTTTCATTAGACAAAGGCAGTCTTGATTTTTCGCTCTCTGAGAAAAAACTCAACGTCACGCGCATTAATGCGTCGATGGGGAGTGGAAGCTTAGTATCGGATAATGTCTCAGTCGAGTTGTCTCCGCAGTTTCCAATCGAAGGGCAGATTGAGTTAAAATCGCTGAAACTGAATTCGCTCGTAGAAGCTTTAAAAGTAAAAAATCCACCGCTCAGAATGGAGATTGATGGGAAGGTCTCTTTAACGGGTCATCTGGCTCAGCCTCTCTCGATTGATGCCGAACTCAGTACGCAGCTGAAAGGTTTTAAAGTTTATAACCGCATGAATGAGCCTTTAACCCGAGACAATACGATCTTAGATATTAAACAGGCGGCATTAGGGGCGCATTTTAATATCTCTGATAGTCGAGTTGAGTTTAGTTCGGAAATTAAAGCTTTGAATGGAGTCCTAAATTCGACAGGGACTTTTCCGTATAAGGGCAAAGCAAAAATTAACTCGACCGGAAAAGATCTCAGTCTGACGGAACTGAGCCATATTGCGAGCGTTGATTTTGCGGGGAAGGTCGAATCTCTTACTTCGTCGGTGACGATTGAAGGAGAAGACGTTTCGGTGGAAGGAAACTTCGATCTCAAACAGGGTGAGATTAATGAAATGGTACTGGGCGATGTCACGGGAAGTGCGAACTACGACGACATGCTTCTTTCATTTGAAAACTTGTATTTAAAAGGAATTCAGCCCATTTCGGGACAGGGATTTGTAGATTTTCGCCCGAAAGATAACCACTATAAATTTAACGTCAATATCCCTAGAGTCTCCGTTGAACAAGCATTTAAAACCTTTCAAAAATCCAAGTTGCCTTTTCCCAACCCGGTCGGTGGTGAAGTAACGAACGGTCGCATTCAGATCGAGGGCGGACACGATGATAAGGGAATTGAAGTAAAAATTTCGGGTAACGCCCGAAACTTCAATTGGTACCAAGAGAGTTGGTTATCGAGCTTTTACTCAATTAACTACCGAGAAAATGACGTGGATTTTCGCCGAGGGATTTTTGTAAAAAAATCAGGCGCACTGGAAGTGACAGGAAAATTCGAGAATAAAAAATCCTGGATGAAATTTTTGAGTCACGCACTTCGGCTTGAAGAGTTTACGTATTTTGGATCGGCTCCGCTTACAGGTGAGGTCAATGGCGAAATCGTCGTCGAAGGAGATCTCACAAAGCCTCGAGGAAATGGCGAGTTAAAATTGAGTCGAACGGCTTTTCGAGGAGTTGCGATTCCGGATTCGTCCATTAAGATAAATACAAAAGAAGGGCGCACTGAGTTTGCAGCAACCATGGCGGGCGACAAATTAAGAGCTCGCTGGACGAAGACTCCCCAGAGTGATGGAACCGAGAATTCTTCACTTCTTCTTTTCTTCCGAAAAATGGATTTGTCCCCGTTTTTAACACTTTGGCTAGGAAAAGATATTCCTCCTCTAGAAACGATAACCGCTTCGGGAGATTTTTCACTGAATGGAAATTTTGAAAATACTTCGACATTAAATGGCTCGGGGATTTTTAATGAACTTGTTTTGGGTTTGAGAACAGCGCCCCTCCGCAATGAAAAGCCAATTGAGGTTTCCATTAATAAAGGAAACGTGCAGGTCTCCTCTTTCAAACTTTGGGGTGAAGATAGCCAATTAAGTGGATCCTTCTCTTTAGAACAGGGCAAGAAAATCGCAGCCAACTTGGACGGGAAGATGGATCTCCAATTCATTCAGCCCTTCATTCCAGGACTCGCCTACGGAATTGGAAAAGTCGCTTGTAATTTTAGAATGTCAGGACATCCCGATAAGTATTCAGTTCTTGGAAACGTCAATATCGACGACGCAGTTTTTAGGCTGACCGGCCTCGAGTCAGAATTCAGATCCGCGAAAGCTCAGCTGACGATTAGCCAAGATAAGATTAACGTGGATAAATTTGACGCGGTTTTAGGCGCGGGAAAAGTCGCGGTTTACGGTGAGGTGGGAATTGACAGGTTTACGCGATTTAAACCGAATCTTCAGGTCTCAGTCTCGGAGGTCAGTTTAAAAATACGTCCATACTTATCGCTTCAGGCGAGCGGCGACCTCCACATCAAGGGGAATGAAGCCCCTTACTTAATGGGTGGGAATATCCAAATCTTAGAAAGTAAGCTCACTCAACTGAGCGCAGGTGAGGGAAGCGAACTTTTACCGGAAACGCCCGCACTCAAATTTGATATTACGGCGGACGCTCCGGGAAAACTATTTGTCATTACCAATGTTTTGGATTCAGAATTTAAAGGAAGTTTGCGGGTGCTCGGGGATACGAATAAAATCGCGATGGTGGGATCGCTCGAGACGGTTAAAGGCGATATGCTTTTTAAAGAACAAAAGTTCGGTATTTTGAATGGAAGTGTAAAGTTTGAGGACTCTAGTCGAATTTACCCGCGATTTAATTTTTCGGGAAGGGCGTACGTGAAAGAACAAGTCACCAACCCTCGGGAATATGAAGTGAACTTAAGAGTCTTTGGAGTTCCCGAGGATTACAAGATTCGTTTGACTTCGACCCCTTTCCTTTCGGAGCAGGACTTGATTGCACTTCTCGTTTTGGGAGTCACGGATCGAGAAAAGGGAGGCGGCAGTGTTGTGGATCTCGGCACGTCGTTAGTCGGAGAAACGCCCTTTCAATCGAAACTCAAAAATGAATTGGGCTTAGGCGTAAAAGTTCAAGGAGGGCAGAATGCAACGATTACCCCAGGTACCACCACTGGCTTTGATCCTTTAACGACTGACTCAGCTGCTAACGGACCCGCGGTTCAAGTTCAAAAGGACTTAGGAAAACGGACAAAACTCTCGGCTTCAAGTCCCATCGGGACGGGAAAAACTTCTCCAGATTTCAAGATTGAACATATTTTAGATGATAATTTTAGTGTGAACGCGACATCTAGTGATAAAAACAAAGGGGCACAATCGACGACGAACTCAGTCAGATCTTATGGAATTGATTTTAGATACAACTTTACGTTTGAGTAGGAAGACATTTCTCTGTCTCCTGGCTTTTGCGGTTTTTTCAAATCCAGGACCTCTCACGGCCTCTGAGGACTCTGGCGTTATTGTGGCGTCTATCGAATCATCCACGCTTTCCAACGAAGAATTAAAGGAAGTACTTGAGTCGCTCGGCATTCGTGCTAACGAAAAAATCAATTTGGGTCAGTTGGACTCGAAACTAAAAACAGTCTTTGCGGAAGGTAAGTACGAGAATCTTTTTCTTGATGTCGAAGGAAAAGGAAACCGCAAAAAACTTGTGATCTCTGGAAATCGATTGAGAAAAATTCGAAAAGTTACGTTTAAGGGCGTGGATTCGGCGACGGAAGAAGTTTTGAAACGTGAAGTAGATACTCGCGAAGGAAAAACAGCAAGCTCAAAATTTTTAGGGCAAATTCGAGAAAAACTTCAAAAACTTCTCGAGCAGCGAGGCTATTATTTTTCAAATATCGATGTGAAAAAGACAGAGTCTTCGGATGGCAAGGAAGTCGAGATTGAAGTTTCAGTGGATAAAAAACAGCCCACCCGAATTCGCAAAGTCACTTTCAAGGGCGTCAGTGAAGAGCTCGAAGAGGAGCTGGCCGAGTACATCACTTTGGCACCTGGGGACGTATTTAGCCAAGAAGAGCTCAATAAAAATGTCGAAAGTTTAAATCGTTATTTTCGAAGCAATCAGTATCCGACGACGAGAGTCGATGAAAGTAATTTGGCTTTGAGTCAGGACAAGCTTTCGATAGATATCAACATCCTCATCAAACAGGGTGAAAAATACCAATTTCAGTTTGCAGGAAATCAAGTCTATCCTGATGTGGTGTTGAGAGAACTTTTGAGCCCCGAGGTGCTTTCACAAGCCGATGCCCCTACTAAAATTGTTGCTTTAATCGAATCGAAATATCGAGAAATTGGATACCATTTCTGCCAAGTCAAAATCGAAAACCAAGTCATCTCGAGTGAAAAACTCAATATTGTTCGTTTTCGAATTGATGAAGGCGCGAAAGTTTTGATCGACCGAGTCGATTTCAATGGAGGCGAGCGCTTAGGCCAATCCTTGCTAAGAAATTGGATGTATGAAGAAGCTCCCGGAGTTCTTGCGAGACGGATTTACTGGGAGGGGGGTCTTCCGGAATTGGTGCAAAAACTTCAAAAAAGAATGCGACGTGAAGGTTATCTTTCGGCGACCCTCAGCGCTCCGAGGAGCGTCTTTAGTGTGGATAAAAAGGGAGTCGAACTCATTTTTGAGGTCGAACCAGGGACTCGCACTTTTATTCAATCGATAGAGCTCGAGGGGTCAAAGTCGGAGTTTACCGAAAATATTTTAGAGAAATTTTCTTTAAAAGTCGGAGATCCGTTAAACCTCGAAAAATTAGATGAGATGAAAGCTCAGATCCAATCCGTATATTTGCGAGCGGGTTTTGTAGACGTCGCGGTAACCGGTGGATTTAAGAACTCTGAAATCATCGAAGTTTCTCAGAATCAAACGAGTGCCCGGATTCGATTTGTAGTGCGATCAGGGATGGAGTTTAGAGTCGGTAAAATTACGATTGAGGGAAATTCGCGCACCGATACGGATGTAATCGAAAGAGAGCTCCAATTGAAATCGGGAGACAAATTCGATCTCGAAAAACTTCGCGCTTCAGAAGACGAAATCAGCGCATTAGGAATCTTTTCTCGGGTTGAAATCGTGGCGTCGACCTCGCCGGACAATGACAATGTCAGAGACGTCCGGGTGGTGGTTGTAGAAAATAGGAGAGGTTTCGGAGAAGTCGGTTTGGGAGGAGCGTACGAAGATCCGTGGTTTAAGCTAAGAACATTTGTGGGCTTAGCCTACAAAAATATTTTAGGAAGAAATCACACGGCCTCAGTACGCACGGAGGTGGATACTCCGTTTAGCCGTGGCGACCAACTTGTCCCTTTTTTAGAATACTCTGGAATTTTAGGCTACCGGGTTCCCTATCCTTTTACTTTGCCAGTGGTGTTTAGTTCTTCGGGTGGATTCGACGCTTACCAGTCTTCGGCAGAAGTCGACAATCTTTCAGTGACTCTGCAGAAACGTTCGAAGATCGAAGAAAAACTCGAAAAGAAAGTAAATTCCTTTTTGACAGTCCTTTATCGACTGCATCGTTTTGAGCATACTCGAACCGAATCGGTGACTTTGAAACCCCGTCCAACGACGGCAGCTCCACTTCCACTTACTTTTGAAGAAGACATTGGATCGACCGGACCCGGGTTTATTTTCGATTTTAGAGACGACATCTATAATCCCACGAAAGGCACTTACCATACGATAGATTTGGAAGTTGCCAACTCGAACATCCTTTCTCAATTCAACTTTTACATGCTCTCTGTGAAGAATTCTTTTTACATTCCACTTCCGGGATCTTTTGGTTTTACGTTTTTTGTCGGCGGAGGATACGCATCGGCATATGGCGACGATTTGGTTTTGCCGAGAGCTCGTCTGGGTTACGATTTAGCTTTAGGAGGCCCGGGCTCAATTCGCGGATATAATTTAAGAACCTTCCAACCTCAGGATTTCAGTCAAAAAGCGGCTTACTATAATACTCGCTTTGAACTCTCGATTCCCATCTATCCGAATATCAGTGTCGCGGTGTTCGTGGATTCGGGCCAGTTATGTTCCGTCACAGCGGGACAGGGGTGGAAAACGGACCCTCGCTATGATGGTGCAGGCATTGGCTTTAGATACAAAACTCCTGTGGGACCTGTCGTCTTTGATATGGCAGAGGGTCTCACAGCGCCCGGAAAAGTCGTAAAGTTCTTATTTAATATCGGTACATTTTAACGAGTTCGTTCTGATTAGTGAATTTGCTAGACCATTGTCCGTCCCCTCACTAGGCTAGGGGATTATGAGAACTAAAGAAGAAATTTGTGAAAATTGGCTCCCTCGCTACACTGGAGTGCCGGTGAAGGGATTTGGAGATTATATTTTACTGACGAACTTCCAGGTCTACGTGAATAGTTTTGCGCAGAAGTTTGGAGTGAAAGTGGATGGATTAGACAGGCCGATGCCGAGTGCCACTTGTCCGGATTCAAATATTTCCATCATTAATTATCAAATGGGTTCGGCCAACGCCGCGACTATTATGGATCTTTTAAGCGCACGCAAACCTAAAGGTGTTTTGTTTTTGGGGAAGTGCGGAGGATTAAAAAAGAGCACCGAAATTGGGCATTTCATTTTGCCGATTGCAGCGATTCGGGGAGAGGGAACTTCGGACGATTATTTTCCGCCCGAAGTACCGGCTTTGCCGTCCTTTAAGATGCATAAATTTGTTTCGGATAAATTAGTCGAACGAAACTTAGATTACCGAACGGGCGTGATTTACACGACCAATCGCCGAGTTTGGGAACACGATGATGAATTTAAAGCGCGATTGAGACGAATTACCGTTTTAGGAATCGATATGGAAACCGCGACCATTTTTATGGTGGGTCACCACAATAATATTCCTCGCGGCGCGCTCTTGCTCGTCACTGACGTGCCGATGACGCCAGAAGGGGTCAAGACCGAAGCTTCGGACCAAAAAAATTCAAAGTGGAATGAAATCCATCTCGATATTGGGATCCAATCGCTTGTCGAAATTCAGACGAAGGGTGAGGAGATGAAGCATTTCACTTATTAACTTTTTAGTATTCTGTAAAAACAACGCCTTTGTCTTTTAGCTTTTGGATCGCTGCGTGCGTTTTTGCATTATCGGTAGAGAAGCGGTGGCGCGAAGTGATAATCATTCCCTCGCTCAAATGGTTTGATTGGGCCAAGGTTTCTAGGATCCCTTTATCGGGAAAAAAACCAAAATCAAGGACTTTTACCTGCTTAAGGTTGGGCGAGTTTGCCAAAATTGCTGCCGTTTGTGGATTGAGAGTACAATTGAGTTTGAGCGACTCCAATTTGGGGAATCTGAGATCGTTAAAGATCTGGAACTCCCGTACGCTATTCGCAGAAATACTCATGCTTTTGAGAGACTTCATCGAGGGAAGTTCAATGGCAACACCTTGACGGTATAGAGCAGCACTATCACCCATATAAAATTCCAGGTGTTGGAGCGCTTGTAAGTGGGGAGAGCGCATTAGAATCTGGAGTTCAACGGGGCTTAAGTGGGAATTTAGAACCAAGCGCTTTAATTTTTGTAGATTCGTGGAATTTGCAAACGTCTCCACATGCTGGAAGCGGAAGTCTCCAAGCTCAAGGTGCTCGAGGTTCGTCAGGGTGAGAGAAGACGCAATCTCAAGCATGGCTTGCGGGGGAGCTCCGAGTCTGTTTTCTCGAATTCGCAGTGTCTTCAGACGAGCCATATTGGGCGAGCGCGCGAGGACGGGAATCGCACCCGGATCGCAGAACACGTCCAAATATTCGAGGGATTTTAAATGGGGCGAAACAGTGATTGCTCGCATCCCCGCATACCCCAGAGCATCATCGAATTTCAGCATCCGGAGATTGTGCAAGTTTTCATGGCCGGCAATGATTTCTGCAGCGGCTTGATTCGCTTCGCTTCGACCCTGGTTGTTGAGAAGGTGGAGGTAAGCGATGTGGAGAGCCGTCAACTGTCGAGTGGCCGGAAAATCGAGAATCGGTTTAAGTTGATGAGTGTTGCTATGAAGTTTAAGCCCACGCAAAGTTGGAATTCGCTCAAAAATAAGGTCACCCGTAGTGAGGATGTGAGCGGGGATTACCACCGTTGGATTTTCTCGGCGGAAATGATTGTCTTGGATAGGTTCAAGAAAGGAGGTTCCCGTCGTTTCGAAAAGGTCGATAAATCCCCTCTGAAACTGAATGCTTGCGATGCGTCCCAAGTTGGATGGCCGCCATTCTGGATGTTTCCTTAAAAGATCGGATTCTTCGGAGTGAAGGGCATAAATACGCAGATCCCATGGGCTTGTTTTTTCGATATGGTCGATTGCGACTTGAATTCGAATGAAATGAGCGCGATCGATGGCTCCCATCTCTTCTAAAAAAGCACTGTAATGTAAATGGGTATCGTAATCTGAAGGTTGTGAGACTGCAGGGATATTGGCTGAAGCAACTTTTTTCAGCAAATCTTCATGTTCTTGTCGAAGAGGGTGAGCAGGCCCCTCTAAGGAGAAATCTCGTGTACCTCTTGCAAAAAGTGATGCTAGTCTCCCGAATAGTCCGCGGTTTTTCGGTCGAGGGGGCACGGGCGCCAGCCCTGGCGGAAAGGTTAAAACAGTCAAGAGGCCGTAACAAAGTGGTCGTGAAGAATGACCGTTGCTAATGTACACAATGGGGTGGGCATAGACGACAAATGCCGAAAGAGAAGTGATGATGAGAAAACTTCTCATTCAACCCGCTTTGATTTTCAATTTTTTTCCTGGGAAAATCTGTGACTGTTTGAGTCCGTTCCATTTAAAAATGTTTTGCACGGTGACTTCGTATTTTTCGGAAATAGACCAAAGAGATTCGCCTTTTTTCACCGTGTGAATAATGAAACCGGCATCCGCTGGAGGAGCGATACTAGTTACGTCACGTTTGCTCGGATCTTTCTTTTTCTGACTTTGGGTCGTACGTGTTCTGGGAAGCAATATCACCGAACCTGCAGGAAGTTTTTCTCTAGGCGATAAATTATTTGTGGCTGCGACGTCTCTGACTTTTAATTTGTATTTATTTGAGATCGATTGCAGAGATTCGCCCGATTTGACGATGTATTGCTCCGGAATCTCGCCTCGTTCCATGTCCTTGCCCGAAACGGCTAAGGTCCTCTCGACGATGACTCTTTTACCGACGGGAACTTTAATCGTGTAACTGCCGTCCGGAGGAATAGACCCTCTTAGAAAGGAAGGGTTGAGATCGAGCAGATCGTCTTCGGCTGCGTCAGCCACTTTGGCGACTTCTTTCAATCGAATGGGGGTTGAAATCGCGACTTCTTCAAATTCTAAAGGTTCTTGATAGACTACTTCTTGAAATCCGTACTTATTAGGATTTTTTGCGATGATCGCAGCAGCGATGAGTTTTGGAATATAATCTTTTGTTTCGCGGCGGATCTTTTTGGTTTCGCTAATACGCCAAAAATTATTTGTTTTCAGTTCATCAATCGCGCGGAGGATTTTATACTCTCCCGCATTGTAAGCGCATGCGGCGAGATACCAAGATTCAAACATTAAATAGAGATCTTTTAAATAGTTCGCGGCGGCTTGAGTGCTTCTTAAAGGATCTCTGCGTTCGTCGACCCAGCCATCGACTCTGAGTCCGTAGCGCTTGCCCGTCGCTTTCATAAACTGCCAAGGCCCAACGGCTCGAGCGCGTGATTTCGCACGCAAATTGAAACCACTTTCAATCAGCGCTAAATAAACTAAGTCTTCAGGAAGTCCGGATTTCTTAAAAATCTGCTTCATGACGGGGATATATTTACTGGAACGACCCAGGTATCTGACCATGTGGTCGCGTCCGCGGCCTGAAAAATAATCAATCCAGCCTTCGACCCGCGCATTGATAGTAATCGGAAAATCGTAGCGGCTATTGTCGTAGAGATTTTGAGTATTGGGTTCTTCGAGGCGAATCACTTCACCTAACGTAAGTTTTTCAGCGCGATACGCTTCGTGATTCACGTAATCTTCAGTGGGATCATAATCGTTGGGTGTGGGTTTTAGCATTCTCGCGACAGCATCATTCGAACGAACGACTTGCGGAGGCTTTGACGCACAGGATGAAAAGAGCGCGCAGAAAACACCAATGAAAATCACACGACTGAATGTAGTTATCTTTTGCATTTCTCTATTATAAGACAAACATTATAGGGCGCTGGAAATGGTGTGTCACGAAATAATCGGGACGCGTCCTAGTGTTCGTTTCCTCGAGGTTTATGAGGGATGTGGTCCATAATTCCCGTCATAATTTCACGTAGATAACTCGCAACAACGACTCTGAGCTGATCGACCGTCAATTGGCTGATTTCGATATTCTTCTTATTTAAAATAGTTTTAAGCTCATCCATGATCTTTTCTTTTGGAAGGCCAGTTAATTGGACGACGTAATTAAAAAGATCTTTTCCACGGGTCGGAGTTTTTTTTTTCGGTTTCTTGGGTGTGCTTTTTTTTTGAATCTTTGCTGTCATTTAAGGTTGGGCTGCAAGATTTTCGAAGGTTGCAAATTGTCCGAGCCAAGCAACCGGAGCTGTTCCTCTCGGACCGTTACGATGTTTTCCAATAATAAATTCTGCTACCGAAGCCGCATTGGGCTGCAAGTTTTCGACTTCTTCTCGATGGATGAAAATAATTAAATCGGCGTCCTGTTCGATTGCGCCCGATTCTCTTAAGTCCGCCATCAACGGGCGTTTATCTTGTCGAACTTCAATATTTCGATTAAGCTGAGAAAGTGCAATCACCGGAACGTTTAATTCCTTCGCGAGAGCTTTCAGCGAACGCGAGATATCTGCAATCGCGTTTTGACGACTTTCCTGTTTCGCTGGAGTTCCCATGATTTGCAAATAGTCTACAACGATTAAACCTAAATCTCCAACTTTGGATTTTAATTGTCGAGCTCGCCCTCGCATTTCCATGACGGGAAGAGATGCCGTATCGTCGATAAAGATTTGGGCATCGCAAAGCATTCCCGCGGCGCGCGTGAGTCCCTGCCAATCGCGCTCGCTCAGTTTCCCTGTTCGTAAACGCGTCTGATCTACTTTTGCCTCCGCGGCTAAAAGTCGGTGCACGATCTGCACCTTCGACATTTCTAATGAGAAAAAGATAATCGGTTTTTTGTAATGAACGGCCGCATAACGAGTCACACCCAATGCGAAGCTTGTTTTTCCCATACTGGGACGACAAGCAACGATCACTAAATCTGAAGGCTGAAACCCTTGGGTCATCTGGTCGAGTTTAACCCAGCCCGAAGGACAGCCCGTCAGTTCATCTTGAACTTGATAGCGGTGCTCGAGTTCGGTGAATGCGGATTCGACGATATCTTTAATCGGCGACATGTTTCGCGTTCGTTTGGAAGACGTCAGACTAAAAATGGATTTTTCGGCGAAATCTAAAAGTTCGTCGGTGGTTTCTCCGGGCTCCATCCCTTTGGAGGAAAGTTCGTTACAAGTGCTGACCAAATTTCTTTTGAGTGCCTGATCGGCGACAAGTTTTGCGTGGTATTCAGCATTGACTGCCGTCGGAACGCGTTCCAGAAGCTCTGCAAGGTAGGCGGTACTTCCGGTTTCTTCGAGAGTTCCGAGTTCTTTGAGTTTTGCAGTTAGAGTTAAAACGTCGATTGGATCATTTTTTTCGCCGAGCGCTCGCATGGCTGCGTAGATTTTTCCGTGAGCAGGGCGATAGAAATCATCTGGCGAAACTAAGTCGACAATCCGGTGGAAACACTGGGGGTCAATTAAAATAGATCCCAGAACGGACTGCTCAGCTTCTAAATTTTGTGGAGGTACTCTTCCTAACATCTTTTTCTTTTTAAAGTTTATCCGACACTATCTGGCCGATGAAATGATGTAAACCGGTATCCGAGATTTATTGAGTTGATCTGAGTTAATTTGAGATGAAGTCTGAAAAAATCAGGCTTGCAAGATTATAACGCATTGAATTATGCCGGAAGAGTCGTCGGTATTTCGGTGGAAAGTTCGTTGGCTCCGAGCCGGGTGACTGCACTTTCGTAGCGACCTAAATGGGTCGCAGCGGTGTTGAAAGCCGCTTGTGCTTTGTTTAAAGCCGTTCCGACTTCTTCAAAACGCCCTTCGAAGTTTTTAAAATGCTGTTGGGCTTTCTTAACTTCTGAGATCGTTTTCTCGACCCCTTTTGCCATTTCATAATAATTGCGTGCCATAGAAATGGCGTGCAGCGTGACCGAAAGCGTATTGGGCGAAACCACAAAAACTTTCATCCTAGCAATGTCCTGGTTCAAGGTCATGTTTCGGATCACTTCGATATAGAGAGTTTCACTGGGCACAAATAGGAGCGCCATTTCGGTCGTCCCGTGTTCCGTGTGGATATATTTTTCTTTGATCGATTTCGCGAGAATTTTCATGACCGATGAGAGATTTTTTCGAGCCACTTCAAGTTGGGCGGGATCGTTGGTTTCAAAAAGCGGTAAAATCTGCTCGCGTGGAAATTTGCTATCGATGGGAAGAACACAACCGGGATAGCGGATGACCGCGTCTACTCTTTCAGTGCTATTGGGCACAATTCGGTATTGCAGCTCGAAGCTATCTCTCGGGAGAAGATCTGAGAGCAGATTTTCAAGCACGGCCTCTCCGAAATTTCCTCTCAAATGGGGAAGCTTCAAAAGATTATTGAGCTCATTAATGGAAGAACCTACCGTGTTTAAATTGAGCAGTTGGAGTTCAGCCTGTCTTAAGTGAGTTTGAATTTTCTCAAACTGGACGAATCCGTCCTTTAGATTTTGCTCGAGTTTGCTTCCTACCTGATTGGTCAGGTTCCCGAGGCGAACATCCAGCTTTTGATCCAGACCTGCGACTTTTTGTTCGAGAAGCTGAGTTGTTTGCATCAATCCTGACTGCAGCTCTTGACGCGAGCCTTGCATCGTTTCCGAAATTTCGGATCGTAGATTTGAGGATTTCGTATCGAGGTTTCTCTCGAGGGAATCCATGTTTTCTTTGAGGAGTTTTAAGCTCGACTGAAGCTGACTCTGGTTGCCCTTTAGAATCATGATGACGACGGTAGAAACCGCCACAAGAACTAATGCAAAAATGAAAATAATCCCGGTACTCATGCGACTTCGCACTATACACAGGCGGGATGCGTATCACAAGTAGACCTTGACGCTGGAGTTATCTTTGATAGCTTCGAAACAGGGGAGGGCGTTGACATGAAATCATTTCTTTTTAGTATTTTCTTTTTTCTCTGTTTAAATTCAGTTTCGGCCGCTGTGAAACTTCAGGTAGTTGCTTCGGGGCTCGATGCGCCGGTGGGAATTCGATTTGCGCCCGATGATAATGGCAAAATGTTTGTCATTGAACAGAAGGGAATCATTCAAGTCGTTAAGAATGGAAAGATTTCAGGTCCCCCGCTCCTCGACATTGAGAGCCAAGTCGTTGCAGGAGGCGAAATGGGGCTTCTGGGATTAGCTCTGCATCCCAAGTTCGCCGAAAATGGTCGCTATTTTGTGAATTACACTTCGCGCAGTCCAAAGCTTCAGACGAATGTTTCTGAGTTCAATGTGAGTCGGGCGCCTGAGAAAAAAATCATGACCTTTTTGCAGCCCTATCAAAATCACAACGGCGGGGATTTAGAATTTGGGAAAGATGGTTTCTTATACATCACGGCGGGAGACGGTGGCTCGGGCGGGGATCCGCATGGCAATGGACAATCGCTCTCGACTCTTCTCGGAAAAATTTTGCGAGTGGATATTGACCAGGGCGGAACTTACGCGATCCCAAAAGACAATCCGTTTAAAGATACCGCTGGAGCAAAACCCGAAATCTACGCTTACGGAATTCGTAATGTGTGGCGATTTAGTTTTGACCGTTTAACGGGCGCGCTTTTCGCCGGCGACGTCGGACAGGATAAGTGGGAAGAGATCGATATCATTCAAAAAGGCGGCAACTACGGCTGGAACCGGATGGAAGGCAATCACTGCTTTAAGCCCTCTACGAATTGCGAGGATCCGAGTTTCATAGCGCCGATTCACGAATATGCCCGTAGCGGAGGAAATTCTGTCACAGGGGGATACGTTTACCGTGGGGAAGCGATTCCTTCTTTAAAAGGTTCCTATGTTTACGGTGATTTTGGATCCGGGAAGATTTGGGCGTTGGTTTACGACCAGGAGAAC
The DNA here is from genome assembly GCA_937903155.1 of uncultured Bdellovibrionales bacterium. Lineage (GTDB taxonomy): Bacteria > Bdellovibrionota > FAC87 > UBA2466 > UBA2466 > CALCZU01. The sequence continues at coordinate 481 of CALCZU010000104.1, read as the reverse complement.
AAAAAGTTTGTTAAGAATGAACTTCTCTTGAATTCAAGACTCGCTGTTAGCACGTTCGGGGAAGATAGCAAGGGCGAGCTTTACCTCGCAGACTACGGTGGCAAGATTTACAAAATCGTCGCGAATTAGTGGTCGAGCGGTCATAAAAATTTAAAATTGTGGGATCCTCTTATGTTAGAGAGGATTTTTCGGAGCGTGTCGACATGGCGCTGCGGATTGGAGCGTTGCTATCTACTATTCCAGGACCGCCGCAGCTTAATCCCACAATTTCAAATTTTTCTGCCGTCTATCCGTTTTTGGCCTGAAGGCGTTGTCGTAAACCCCCGTCGTTGCGAGGAGCGGAGCGACGAAGCAATCTCGATGTCGCGTGAGAGAATGCTGTTGAGGCTAGAGGACATCAGCTCGTAAATTATCGGAGAGGATACTTGAGAAGTCAGAAGTTCACTTGCGGTCTTTTCCGTTTTCGTGGCGTGTAGGGGAT
>CALCZU010000103.1 GCA_937903155.1 uncultured Bdellovibrionales bacterium | reverse complement strand
TCCTTCAACCTTCAGAGTCGCACTGACATCTTTAATTCAGCGCCGTACCTTTTCGACCGTACCCCCTACCTTTTTGCAATTTTTTTCGTGAGTTCATAGCACTTGGAGCCACAGGAAAGCGATTGTCATTCTTAATTGAATTGACGTTTGGCAATTACCACTAATACGTCTTTGACAAACACTTACTAAGGAGTCATACGCGATGAAAACGTTCTTACTGGTTTCTGTTCTGACATTGGCTCGCTTTAGCTATGCGGCAAATGGGCCTGCAAAACTTTGGCTTCAGCTGACCGAGAAAAGTGCGAAAAACTTTAGAGACGCGAAGGTGAGGGAAGACAAGGCGACCCTCGGAGAACAGAAATATGTTCTTAAACAGTTCAAAGCTTCTTTGCATGAGTGGAAGGAAAATCAAGCTGGACGAACCGGATCGATGGAACTGAAAGTGATTTGTAGTCTCAGAGAGCCTGGCGATGAGGTCTGCGAGATGACTCTTGATTTCTACGACGCGAATCAAACCGTTTTAGGAACGAGCGGCTTCCTCTTTGAAGGGAAACAAAGAGACGCTGTTTTTGAGACCCTCGGAACTTGGAGAAAGTTACAGGGCAACCTCGCCGAAGGCCGCGAAGCTTTTGGCTGCTCCGGCAAAGAAAATTGCCCCTTTAGCATCATCTACAACTCGAAAGCCGAGTCTGTCCAAATTCTAGTCCCCTAATTTCTCGAGTTGTTTGGCGATGGCGAGACTTGCTGTCAGGCCGGGGCTTTCGATACCTAAGCAGTGGATGAAGCCCTTGTGATTTTCGATGAGAAAATCGGGGGAGGCTTTCCCGTCGATAAAAAGCTTGGGACGGATGCCGATCAGTGCCGGAGAGATATCTTTTGGTTCGAGCGTGGGGCAATATCTTTTTGCGGAGGCTAGGAACGGTTCTTTTAGTGTTTCCCAATCGCAATCGTAGAGGGATTCTACTTTTGAGTAAGGGACGTTTAAACACCAATCGACGTCGGGGCCAAGTCGGGCGTAACCCATTTGATCTAATGTCACATGCACGCCTAAGCCGTCTTTAGGCGGCACTGGGTAGATCAAATGCTGGAAAGCATTTTGAAACTTTGGCGCTAAGGAAAAATATCGGCCGCGGCAATAGCGGTGTTCGTATTTTTGAGTTGAGAGAACTTGGTTTGAAAGTTCTGCGGCAAAAAGGCCGGCGCAGTTAATAACCTTCCTCGATTGGATTTTAATTTTGCCATCAGAAGAATCCAATATCGTTTCCCATTCATTTTGGAATTGAATGTGTTTCACGCGATGGCGATAAGCGACCGTGGCACCATTCTTAAGGATCTGATTTTCAAGTTTCTGCATGAGAACATGGGAATCGAGGATGCCCGATTCTGGGAAATAGAGGCCTGAAGCGACCTGGATTTTTGGTTCTGCTTTTTCTATTTCGGTTTTCGTTTTTCTTTGAACCGGCACTCCTAGCATTTCGCTGTGACTCAAAAGGTTTTCGAGATAGTTTTCTTCTTCAGTTGAAGTTGCAACGACATACTTTCCACACTTTTTGTAAGGAACCACGTTTTTGTCGCAATAGGCGTACAGAAGTTTTCTCCCTTCAATGCAAAGTTCAGTTTTGAGTGAGTCATTAGGATAGTAGATTCCGCTGTGGACGACTTCGCTATTTCTAGACGAAGTCTCGCGACCGAATTGGGGAAACTGTTCGACGAGAATCACCTGATTTTTTACTGACAATTCTGCGGCAATAGCAAGCCCCACCACTCCGGCACCGACTACGAGAATCTCTGTCGATAAAATTTCACTCAATTGTCGAGTTTATCCTTTAAGAAATCGCGTAAGGGATCTTTCCAACTTCCCAGACTGTCTTTTCCCAAAAAATCGAGAAGCTTTTTGTTCGACATAGCGCCGAACAAAGGCCTCTTTGCAGGGAGATTTGCATCGTCTGTTCTTTTCGGCAAAAGTTCCGTTGAAAGATTGAGTTCATCTTTTACAAATTTAAAAACATCCGCCCAAGTTGTAAAATCGTCGTAAGCAAAGTGAAAAAGCCCTTTGGCGTGCTTTGCGAGAAGCTCCACCACAACGCGACTCACGTGAGTCGTACTGGTGGGAGCTCCATACTGATCCATAAAAGGCGTAAAAACTTTTTTGTCTTTTAAAATGGTAAAACGGTCGCGGCGTTTTCCATAAAGCCACTGAACCCGGAGAACGAGATTCTCAGGATATTTTGTCACTTCGCGCTCACCCCACAGCTTTGTTTCTGCATAGTAATTCGGTTTCGGGGGATTGGGCTCATCTGTTTCCGTCCAAAGATGTTGTCCATCGCCACTGAAAACAAAGTCCGTTGTAAAGTGAACGAGTTGAATTTTTTGTTCGTGGCACGCGGTTGCTAAATTTTGAGGCCCAATCGTATTGATTAGGTACGCTTTATCTCTTTCAAGCTCAGCCTTATCCACATTGGTGTATGCCGCCGCATTAATCACTATCTTCGGGGCATTCTTTAAAAGCGTCGCTCTGACTTTTTCGAGATTCGTGATATCGAGCGAATCCGAGTCGGTGGGAATCACGTTTTCTTCGCCTACGGCATCTTTTAGTTTTTCAACGAGATCACTTCCCAACATCCCGTAAGCTCCTGTCACCAGAATCGGTGTGGGAATCGAGGCAAATTGAGATTCATTTTCGATCATGTCGTCTCGAACATCAGATTGTTGGCAAACTGGTAAGACTCAAACGTCCCGGCATCGGTCCAGTTTCCTTTAAAAGAATCAAAACTCATTTTATTGGAAGCGACGTAATGATTATTGACGTCAGTGATTTCTAGTTCACCACGACCGCTTGGCTTTAAATCGCGGATGTAATCAAATACCATCGAATCGTAAAAATAAATTCCAGTGACGGCTAAATTGCTCTTCGGATTTTTTGGTTTTTCTTCGATTGAAACAATTTTATTGCCGGCAATTTCGGCGACCCCAAATCGATTGGGGTCAGTGACTTCTTTTAAAATCACTTTCGCGCCGTCTTTCTGATCGTGAAAACTCTGTGCGAAAGATTTTAAAGAATCTGAAAAAATATTATCTCCTAAAATTACGCAGAGCTTATGACCTTTACAGAAACTTTCGGTGAGTCCCAAGGCTTGGGCAATACCGCCCGCTTCGTCTTGTACTTTGTAACTGAATTGGCAGTTGTAATCTTTTCCCGAACCCAAAAGGTTTACGACCGCACCCATGTGTTCAACACCCGTCACGACGATAATTTCTTTAATCCCGGCTTCGGTCAGTTTTTCAACCGGATGCAAAATCATCGGTTTTTTACCGACCGGGAGAAGATGTTTATTAGTCACTTTGGTCAGAGGAAAAAGTCTCGACCCTGTTCCGCCTGCTAAGATAACGCCTTTCATCGGGTTTTTTCTCCTGATTGAAATTTTTTGTCGTAATTGGCTTCGTAGTACTTTTTAAAATCCTGGTTTTTCACTTTTTGCCACCAGGGTTTGTTGTTGAGGTACCAATTCACCGTCTCTGTAATTCCTTGTTCAAAAGAATGTTTTGGGTACCATCCCAATTCTTTTTTAATTTTCGCGGCATTCAAACCATAACGTCTGTCGTGCGCCGGTCTGTCACCCACGTATGTAATCAACGAAGGTGATTTGCCCATGATATTCAAAACTTTTTGAATGACTTGAATATTGGGTTTTTCTTCCGAAGCGCTGATATTGTAAATCTCGCCCGACTTTCCTTTGCGAAGAACCGCATCGATTCCATCGGCATGATCTTCGACATAAATCCAATCTCGAACTTGAAGTCCGTCGCCGTACACAGGAATGGGGAGATCTTCATAGGCATTTGAAATTAAAAGTGGCAAAAGTTTTTCAGGGAACTGATACGGTCCATAATTATTTGTACAACGCGTGATAAGAACGGGCTGTTGATACGTCCGACAGCTCGCAAGCGCAATGAGATCGGCAGAAGCTTTTGAGGCCGCATAAGGGGAATTGGGATCTAAAATCGATGTTTCTACCGAAGTCGGATCTTTTGGAGCGAGCGTTCCATACACTTCATCGGTCGAGACATGAACCAAGCGGATTTTTCCATTTTCACGCGCGAGGGTGAGGAGATTCTGAACGCCTACGACATTGGTTTGAACAAATGCGCCCGGATCTAAAATACTGCGATCGACATGCGTCTCGGCAGCAAAGTTAATGATTGCATCGATCTTTGAAAAATCGACTTCTTTCGCCAAATTCGGAGAAGCAATATCGGCCTTTAAAAATCGGTAGCGGTCCGGAGCCAATTGCGAAAGCTCAAGTTGAGTGTCCGGATGGGCGGCATAGGTCAATGCATCGACATTGGTGATGTGCACATCAGGATAATTTTTTAACTGCAGACGGATAAAGTGGGATCCAATAAATCCACTTCCGCCGGTGACTAATAACTTCATGACAAACTGCTCCCATGGTGCCAGAAAATCTTAACAAATATTCTAGTTCGAATACCATAGCGACGGACGCCCTCCCAGTAAAATCAAATGATATATCAAACAATACCGAACAATAACATGACGCGTTATTGCGTGCTTTAGAAGACTGAGGTCGTAAAGTGCGATATAACTCTCATATGGCAACTTTGATTACGGGATGTGGGGGATTTATCGGGCATTTCTTGGCCGAACACCTCAGCCGGACAGGAGTCAAAGAGGTGCATTCCCTTGGCAGAAAACCCGTCTCATTTGCCGGCATTCAACACCATCTTTGCGATATGTCGGATGAAGAGAAGCTGACCGCGACGGTTCAAAAAATTCAACCTTCGCAAGTCTACCATCTCGCAGGACTTGCTCGAGTTTCATCGACGATCGGAGTTCCGGAATACTACAAAGCCAATACTCTCCCTACGCATTGTTTGATGAACGCGCTTTCCACTTTGAAAAATCCGGTCAAAGTTTTTTATTCGAGTTCAGTCCATGTTTACGGAAATCAAAAGACGCTCGTCAATGAATCCTTTCCACTGGCTCCAGAAACAGAATATGGTTTTTCAAAATTTTTGGCGGAGGCCATGATTGAGAATTCAGTCGAAAACCATCCGCACCTTTCGGCGATTGTCGCAAGACTTTATACCTGTATTGGACCGAGTCAGCCCGAAGGTTTTGCGGCTTCTGACTTTTGTAGAAAGCTCATTAAACTGAGAGAGACAAATGAAAAAGTCATTCAAGTCGGCCCCGTAAAAGCTCGTCGGCAGTTTATTGATGTTCGCGATGCTGTGACTCTTTTCCCGAAGTTGATGAACCACACAAATAAGAACCGCTTTGAAACGTTTAACCTATCATCTTCCGAAACGCATTCCGTCGAAGACATTTTAAAAACCATTATTCAAATTTCGAAACTGAATGTAAAAATCGAAAGTCATGACGATCACAACAATCAGCTGATGGGACTTCAGGTTAGTACAGACAAACTCTATTCGATTGTCCCGCGAACGCATTTTCGCCCCATGGAACAGACCCTCAAGGACATGTTTGATTTCTTAGCCCAACAATGACCGGTGGGACCCCAAGTTGACGCTTTTTGCAGGAGTGCTATAGGTAAATAAGGGGGGTAAAGATGAAACTTATTCTACTTAGCTTTTTGATCTCAACAATGGGTTTTTGCTGCAGTACTTTTCAACTCAAATCCGACCAGGGACCGCTCATCGGGAAAAGTTTTGATTGGGACAAAGGACACGGTTTCGTTGTCGTCAATCGACGCCATCTTTCAAAGACGGCCGTAAATATTTTTCCAGATGAAAAAAAATCTGCTGTCTGGCCTGAGAAACAAGGCTCGAAGTACGGAAGTATTACTTACAATCAACACGGTATTGAATTTCCGTTAAGCGGGATGAACGAAAAGGGACTGGTTGTAGAAATTCTTTGGTTAGATGAAAGTATTGTTTCCGAAATAGATGATCGGGCTTCAATCAACGAATTGCAGTGGATTCAATACCAATTGGATAACTTTGCGACCGTGTCTGAAATGCTCACTCCGATCGAAGGCGAAAAAGTCATGCCATTCGATAAAATTCGTTTACGGAATGTCAGCGCAAAAGTGCACTACATGGTTTGCGATGCCGTGGGAGAATGCGCGACCATCGAGTTTCTAAACGGCAAAACGGTGGTTCACTCAGGGAAAACGCTCCCCTACAAAAACCTCACCAATGACACTTATCAGAACTCACTCAACTATTTAAAAAACTTTGTCGGTTTCGGTGGAGAGAAAGAAATCAATCTCAAAAGTATGGAATCACTCGATAGATTTTCTCGAGTGGCATCGCTTTCCAAATCCGCGAACTCTGTTCCGGGAGTGTTTAAAATTTTGGATTCGGTTAAAGCAACGGGAGTGCCTCACTCTTCTGTCTGGAATCTGGCTTATGAAGCGGCCAATGGAAAAGCTCATTTTCGGACGACGGAGTTAACGGACATTCGAACCATCGACTTAAAATCGCTCGACTTCTCCTGTAAAAATGAACCGTTGATGTTGGACATGGAAGAAAAACTTTCGGGCGATGTCACCCATCGATTTACTAAGTTTGACGCTGAGAAGAATTCTAAAATGATCCGAAAAAGTGTTCCTGCAATTCTAGCAGGGGTGCTTGAAAATTATCCGAATTCTGTGAAGTGCACGGACTAAAAATCGAAGCACTCGGACTGGTCATTTACTTTTTTGGGTTTGGATTTGCGATTGTGGTTTCTCACTTTGTGAGTCGAATTTTCCCAAGAATCGAGCTGTTCTTCCAAGCTAGTCTTAACATTCTTTAGATTGAGGCGATCTTTTTCAAGCTGTTCTGCAAGCTTCTTTTTCAAAAGCTTAAATTGTTTGGGATCTTGACTTGTTTTTGCGAATTCCCAGGAAGGATCTTTTTTTGCATTTTTTACTCGATACCGGAGGAAACCGAGCCTTCTTTGAATTTCGCGTTGAAATTCAATTAAATCTCCAATGGAAACATAACTTAAATCGAGCTCTGCGTTCTCTCCCCCGTCCAGTTCTTTTAAGATTGTTTCTAGCTTTTGAATATCCCGCCAGGTGTAGGCTTTTTGAACTTCGTGCCAGAGTTGGGTTTCGCGCTCGGTAGAAATCTCACGCAAGTCTGGATGAAGTTTTCGAACAAGTTGACGGTAAATCGATTTGACATGAGTTGTAGGCGCCGTTTGCCGGACTTCACTCGCCGAGCTTTGAGATTCTTTTTTCGATTCTTTTGAATCTTGATCAAAATTTTCTTCCGGTTCCGCTCTTTCATCGAACAATTCTTCCTCCTCCCCATATAATTCAATATCCTGCAAAGTGCGGTAAGCATTGCGATGCGAAACTCCGTGCATTTCAGAATAAGCAAAAACTTTTCCGACCCGACATTGAAGCTCTTGGACCTCCAAGTCGAGGCTCCGGTATTCTTCTAAGAATGCGGGAAACTCAAGGTCAAACCACGCGGCAAAGGCGGGTTTGTCTGCCTCTTCAAAAGTTCTTAATGTTTCGGTCTCTCGAGTGAGCTCTTCACAATACCGAAGATATAAAGCATGCTCCGCCTGGCGTCTCTCAGTGGCATCAATCAAGATGATTGCATGACTTTGAGCTAGATTTTTTACTGCTTTCGATCCCATCAACGAAAGCTATATACCACTAATAAGCCTTCAATTCTATTTGAGACTTTTGTTAAAGCGCAATCTCCCACAAGAACTCTTCAAACAGTGCATCCACACATTTTTGACTGAAGTATTCTGAACGGACTGCGGTCATTAAACGGTGAAAAGAATTTGGAATAATGACCTCATCTTTTTGAAGAATCTTTAGAGAGTTCCCCTCGGTCACCGCGAGAGCCGTTCGGACGAGTTGCGAATGCCGAGCGGAGGCATACCATTTCGGCTGTGCAAGATCGTCCAATAGGACGCCAATGAGATAGGAGACTAGCAAATGCGACAAGGAAGATCTTTTTTCTCCTTGGAAAACCCGATTGAGTATCGGAGCCGATTCGCAGTAGAGCATTCTCAAGATATTATATTGGTTGATATCCGCTCCTAGAAGATGGTCTACGATATCGTGGGTTCCGAAAAAAGGAAGTTGCTGATTGAGCATGAGATTCACTTGAGTCAAAGCAATGTTGTTTCTGACTTCCCAAGAGTTCGCGTAGAAATATTTGACTGCATCTTCATCGAGCACTGAACTTTTCAGCCATGTCGGAACAATCACGAGCTGAAAGCCACGTCTTCGATACGTCTCCGCGATATCCATGGGAAAAATAAGAATCTGTGCAAGCTCTTCTTGTTCATTGAAAGAATCTTTATCGATTAAATAGGCAAAGTCTGGATGTCTTACTTGAAGATTTTTTTGATCTTTTCTAAAGAGACGGAGCCCTATTTTACCGTCCTGAATAATGATGTCGCTCTTTAGAAAATCCTCTTCCGATTCGTTGGTAAAAAAAGGACTTAGCCGATCAAAGTCTTTTTTCCCCAACTCGGATTGAATCCCTACCGCCGTGCAAAGTGAAGCAAGGGCCGGATCCCCCTCGAACCCAAAAGGTTCAGAGAGTGAATTCAGCTTCTCTGCCAAGCGGAGCCTGGCAGAAGAGCTAAGATGAATGGTGTCGAATTTTTGCATGGATTCTTTCAGTCGTTGCGAGGAGCGAAGCGACGAAGCAATCTCGCCGATAACAAGAGCGATCTTTTGCAGCGAGATTGCTTCGTCGCTTCACTCCTCGCAACGACGAGAAAGGGTACTTAGTTATCTTTTAGGCCAAGTTCTCGGTTTAAAACTTCGAGACAGTATTTCGCCACTTGTACCTTTTGTTCTGGGACGGCCGTCACTTCGACTTCTTGGCCGTTGTAGAAGAACTGACCCTTGATGAGTGCGAGACATTTTTCAGAATCCTTCATCACATGACAAAGACTATTATACGGTCCCGCTTTAGTCGTCTGCGGAAAGGTACCAATCTCGCAGTTGCCTGCAAGTTCATGGACGTTGGCACCCCGAGGCAAGTCTGCAGCATTTGCCTGCGCCCCTGAGATTCCGAGAGTCGTGATAAAAACACTGACCGCATTTTGAATGAGTTTTTTGTTTTTGGATGGCATTGGATTTCCTTTCACCCTGAGTTTAAAAACGCTTTGTTGCGTTTCTATTTTTGAGGTTAAGGGTGAAGCGTCAGAATCAGAAGTGATTAGAATCGGATAAAAACCGTGAAAAAATCAGAAGGATTTTTTTTACTTCGGAGTTTGAGACTTTTTCGTCGCTTTTAGAAAAAGCTCGTTCACATTTGGCATGCTTCTGTAGTCTTTAGGAATCAGAAAAATGGAATCCAGGACTTGCACCGGCTTAATTTCCGTCAAATCCACGGAAGAAATCGGCGTCGGCTTATCTGCTTCAAAAACCAAAACCCGGGTGAGCACCATTTCTTTCATCGCATTCACTTTCCATGCTTTTACACGCGTTGGCGATGTGACCTGCGGCGGTTTCAAGGACAGTTCATACAGAGTGGAATCGTAGGTATTTACGAGTTCGCTACCTAATTTCTTAAATCCAGCTTTTATCAAGCAACTATCCGAAGAACTCTCATCGCATAAGGGGATGTGTTTGAAATCCGAAGGAGAGAGGTTCGCATCGATAAGCATTTTCATCGAATGGAGGAGCGCCCAACCTTTGCCGAGGTTTGCATCGCCGATAAAAGAAACCTCTAGTGGCCCTTTGATATCAAAACGCATCTTCTTCTTTTTGAACTGCGCTTTTCCCTGTCCCACGGCCATGGGATGCTTTGCTTTGGCGTCGATGTTGAATTTTGCTTCCCAATCCGCAATCGACAGACGTGAAAATAAACAAACGGCCATGCAAATCAGAAAGAGTTGTTTCATTTTTAATCTCGCTTTTTAGCAATTGCGATTAAAGACGTTCCAATCAAAGGTGAAATCAATTTTGAAACGGTGTATTCAAGCTGAGAGATAAAAATCAAAAGCGAGTTTAAGATTCTCGGAACTTTATTAAATCCCATGCTCTCATCCGCAGCGTGAGAACGAAACTTGCGAAGCAGGCCAAACGGACTCATAAACGACCACATGTAGTGAATCGATTCGACTTCCATCCCTGCCGATTGGAATAAGGCTTTCAATTGCGATTTTGTATAACGGCGGTGGTGTCCAAGATTTCTGTCCCACTCGGAATAAAGCCAGGGACAAGCGGGCACCGTTGCAATGAAAACTCCATTTTTTGTCAAAGACTTTACGGCACTTTGCAAAAACTGGTCATCTTTTTCGATATGCTCCAAAACATCCATGCATGTGATTACATCGGGTTTTGGCTCAATCGAAAATGGTGAGTTCAAATCTTTCTGTTCAACATCAAAGCCAGGATAACGGCTGGTTAATGCTAAAACTTTTGGATCCCAATCGACCAGCGTAGAGTTTTCAAATAAAAAGTGGCTCGCAAATCGAGAGGCGAATCCTCCCGTTCCGCAACCCAGATCGCAATAAGTTTTAGGTTTGAATCCGGAATTTTTTTCGATCAGTTCTTTCAACAAACGAGACGCCCAATAGATCCGTCCCTCGTACCACCAATAGCCAGCCTCAATGGCAGCCAGAGAATAAACATGAGACTCTGGAAGCGGGCTGATGAATGGAGGTGTTTGATCCATTTAATCGCTAAAGTGATTTGCTCTTTGCTTTAGAAGCAGGCTTTTCGACCCAACCTTCAAGTTCACCTAACATGCGAACGGCTTCTTCGGGAGACATTGCAACAATTCCGAAAGCATTTTTAAGTTTTTCGCGTTTGCCATCATCAATAAAAGATTTGGCATTGTTCGTCACAAAAATTTCATTTTTGGAAGCGTGGTGTTTAATTAAGTGAGCCACGTTATTAATTTCCATCATGCTCAGTTTGTGGGGATCTTTTTGAGGAAACAAAATCGTCGCAATGCTTGCAAAAGTGGCTTTACCAGAATCAAGAATTTTCCCCGGCCGTGCCCTCGGATGAGCGAGCTTCGCTGGCGCACCCGGCCATCCGGTAGCGGGATCGCGATCCAACTTTGGCTTATTTGCTTCGGAGAAGTCGATCTTTCCCTCCTCTTTCCAACGCTTGATGATATCCATCGCCGCGATTTTAAGATTGGGATCCATTAAATTTGTGTCGATTGTCAGTTTATAAGTCATTTTTTTACTCGATGAGTTCTACAATACCAGCATTTTCGAGAGTTGTCGTATCTCCCGTCACTTTTTTCCCTGACGCAAGCTCCTTTAAAATTCTTCGCATAATTTTTCCACTGCGCGTTTTAGGCAAAACTCGCGTGAACTGGATACTATCTGGACGCGCAATTGCCCCGATTTCCCGTACCACATGATCTTTTAACGATTGACCCAAAACCTTCAAATCCATTGCCTGGTCTGTCTCTCGAGGCGTGACAAAAGCAACAATCGCCTGACCTTTGAGGTCATCTGGCCGGCCTACCACAGCGGCTTCAGCAACTTGAGGATGGCTCACGAGAGCACTTTCGATTTCACTGGTTCCCAAACGATGGCCGGAAACATTTAAGACATCGTCGACTCGCCCCATGATCCAAAAGTAACCGTCCTGATCCTTATGCGCCCCGTCGCCTGCGAAGTACATTCCTCTGAATTTGGACCAGTATTGCTCTCGGAACCGATCGGGATCTTTATGAATATTTCGAAGCATCGATGGCCAAGGATGTTTAATAACGAGGTATCCGCCTTCATTCGGGGCGCAAGGTTCGCCCTGCTCATTCACGATATCTGCGACGATTCCCGGAAACGGTCGAGTCGCTGAACCCGGCTTTAGAGTCGTCACTCCAGGAAGTGCCGAAATTAGAATGCAGCCCGTTTCAGTTTGCCACCACGTATCGACGATGGGGCATCTTTGCTTGCCAATTTGTTGGTAATACCACATCCAGGCCTCGGGATTAATCGGTTCACCCACACTGCCTAAAAGCCTGAGCGATCCAAAATGATATTTTTTTGGAATCTCGTCTCCCAACCTCATAAAAGAACGGATTGCGGTGGGAGCTGTATAAAGAATGGTGACTTTATGCTTGTCTACAATCTCCCAAATTCTCCCCGGATGCGGATGCATGAGATTTCCTTCATACAAAACTGCCGTCATCGCGTTTGAAAGAATTCCGTAGACGAGATAGCTGTGCCCCGTAATCCAACCAATATCGGCCGTACACCAATAAACGTCTGTGGGTTTTAAATCAAAAACCCATTTTGCCGTGACATGAGTGCCTAAGAGATAACCACCTGTCGTATGAACAATCCCTTTGGGTTTTCCGGTCGTCCCGCTGGTATAAAGAAAAAATAAAGGCTGCTCGGAATCAAATGGCTTTGCGGTGTGGGTCTTTAATGCCTTCGCTGTCGATTGATTCCAATCGGTTTCAGTCGGCAGTAATTCTGTTTCCGTTTTTCTTCTCAAAACAAGGACGTTTTCGATAGACGGTGTTTCTTTCACCGCTGTTCGAACGGTCTCCAGAAGATTCATGGTTTGACCTTTGCGATAGCCAACATCTGAAGTAATGACTAACCGAGATTCTGCATCATTCACGCGATCGCGAATTGCATTGCTCGCAAAACCCGCAAAAATCACACTGTGAGCGACTCCAATTCGAGCACAGGCGAGCATGGCAATGACGGCCTCGGGAACAAGTGGCAAATAAATTGCTGCCGTGTCTCCCGGCTTTAATTTAAACTGGTTTTCCAAAACATTCGAAAGTTCGCACACTTTTTGGTGAAGGGATTTATAGGTGAATTTAATCACTTCGCCTTCTTCGCCTTCCCAAATCAAAGCGTGTTTGTTTTCGGTAGGCGTTCCAAGGTGACGATCTAAACAGTTGTAAGCGGCGTTTAATTTTCCGCCGACAAACCACTTCGCGAAAGGCTCGTTCCACTCCAAAGTTTTTTCATGTTTCTTAAACCAATGAAGCTGAGAGCTTTGAGATTCCCAAAAGGCCACCGGATCTTTCTGCGATTCACTCCAGATTTTTTCGTATTGACCTGGATTGCCTAAATGGGCTTGAGATTGAAAAAGTGGAGAGGGCTTAAATTCGCGGGTTTCTTTTAAGACGTTTTCGATCGTAGGCTTCATCGGGCACCTCCTTGAAACTTGAACCCAAAAGGAATAACATACAAGAGCACATCTCAAAAACCCTTTCAAGAATCTAATTATGACAAATTCGCTCTCACCTATTCTGATTATTGACGATGAAAAAGATAATTTAGAAGCACTGAATCGACTTTTGCGAACGCATTTCAAAGTGACCACACTTTTATCGCCTTTCGAAGCTTTGAAGCGCATTCAGGCGGAGACATTCCATGTCATTGTGTCGGATCAAAGAATGCCCGAAATGACGGGCGTCGAGCTTCTCGAAAAGGCAAAGAAATTAAAACCTGATGCCACGCGAATTCTACTCACAGGTTACACAGACGTTGTTTCAGTCATCGACTCTATTAATCGTGGAAGTATTTACCGCTACATTTCGAAACCATGGGATCCCGAAGACTTAAAACTGACTTTGCGGCAAGCAGACGAAGCATTTCTTTTGAAGAAGGCGCTCACCGAAAAAAATCGAGATCTTGAAAAAGCGCTCGAAGAACTCAAACTTTTAGATCGTGCAAAAGCAAAATTTTTGTCCCTCGTATCGCATGAGCTCAACACTCCGCTCACTGTCCTCAACTCTTTTGTTGAGCTTTTATCGGAGAAAAAAACGGAGTTCTCCATGGATATTCAAAGATCAGTCAGCTCGATCAAAAATGCCTCGGCTCGCTTCGCAGAAATCGTCCAAGAGGTCCTGACCTATACGAAGCTCGAAGCCGATCAAAGTTTGAGTTTAAGCAAAATCGATTTACAGGAAGAATTAAAAGACGCCTTTGATAAGAACGCAAAACTATCTGCCGAAAAAGCGATTCGGTTAACCTTTGAAAAATCCGGAAAAGGAACCGTCGATCTCGATCCTACTAAAATTCGAATTGTTCTCGAAAAACTGGTCGCGGATACTTTAGAAAGAGCCCCCAAAGGGAGTGAGGTTTCCATTCAATCGACCGCTTCTGGGTTTACACTAAGACGCAAAGGCGAAAAGCTCCCCTCCGAAGCATTTAATGTTTTAGTCACAGCCCAAGATCAAATGCATCACCACAAAAACTTAGGGCTGAGACTCGCGACTGTGAAGCTAATTTGCGAAGCCCACCATGGGACGATCGAAAGCTCGGAAGACGGCGACTGGCAACAAATCTCAGTGCATTTCGGCACGCAGCTCTCTGCGTAAAATCTTGCCCACGTTTGTTTTGGGCAGGTTCTCTCTAAATTCAATCCTTCTCGGAACTTTGTAACTGGCCATTTGGGATTTACAGTGAGCTTTGATTTCTCGCTCCGTTAAAGTCTTATCTTTTGCGACGATAAAAGCCTTCACCGCTTCTCCCGAAGCTTTGTGAGGAACTCCAATCACAGCGACTTCCATCACTTTTGGATGAAGTGAAATCACATCTTCGACTTCGTTCGGAAAAACATTGAAGCCGGAAACTAAAATCATGTCTTTTTTGCGGTCGACAATAAAAAATTGGCCATTTTCATTCACAGAGGCGATATCCCCTGTTCGCAGCCATTCGCCGATTTTAACTTTTTCAGTTTCATCGGGACGATTCCAATAGCCCTGCATCACCTGCGGCCCTTTGATGAGAAGTTCGCCAGGTGTGTTGTATGGAACTGGCTCTCCCGTTTCATCGACAATCTTCGCTTCTGTCGACGACAAAGGATACCCAATGCTTCCAAAAGGCATTTCATCTTTCAGTGGCATTACATGGGTGACAGGAGAAGTTTCTGTTAAGCCGTAGCCTTGCAGCAAACGATTGCCCGTAATTTCTTGCCAACGTTTTGCAACACCTTCTTGCAATGCCATCCCGCCTGCCAATGCAAATTTCATCGTCCTCGGTGCGAGGTCGCGAAATTTTTTGCTGTTGTTCAGCGCATTGTAAAGTGTATTCACCCCTAACATGATAGAGATCGGATATTTTGCAAACGCTTCGACGCAATTTTCGATGGGGATCGGTTTCGGCAGCATCACCATCCGGTCGCCACGATAGATAAACGTTAAAAAGTTCACCGTCAGTCCGAAGATGTGAAAAGTCGGTAAAGCGACGAGAACTGTTTCGTTGCCCAATTCCAAAAATGGATCCACCCAATGGTGAACTTGAAGAATATTCGCGACCAAGTTTCCGTGTGAAAGGATCGCTCCCTTTGAAACACCTGTCGTTCCCCCCGTATATTGTAAAATCGCGTAGTCGGAGGATTTTAATTTAGGGTAGGTCGGAGGAACCTTCGCACCTTCTCTCATTGCCTTTTTGTAAGAAATTGCAAAAGGCATGGGTTTTGGCGCGCCCGAATCGTATCGCAGCTTTAAGGCGACAGCCCATGCTTTATAAAAGGGGAATTGATCGGCGATCCCAGTGACAATGACTTTTTCAACGTTGGTTTCAGCTAAAATCGCTTCTACTTTGTCGACGAGCAAATCTAAAACAATAAGACATCGAGCTCCGCTGTCTTTAAGTTGGAAAAGAATTTCTTTCGACGTGTATTGAGGGTTGGTCGGAACAACAATGAGCCCTAACCTTTGAGCCGCCAAAAAAGCGACCGGAAACTGATTCACATTCGGAAGTAAAAAGGCAATGCGTTCGCCTTGTTTTAAACCCAGCTTATTTTGAAGATACCCTGCAAAGCAAGTGGCCTGCCGGTCTAATTCAGAGTAAGAAACTTCGTTTCCTAAACAAACAATCGCGGTCTTGTCTTTGTTTTTTATGAAAGTTTCCTGTAGAAAATCAGGAAGAGAAAGTCCTCCATCTACTAAGGTATGGGGAACCAAGTCAGGGTAATTCTTAAGCCATGTTTTTTCCATCGAGGAAAAGAGATATCATGGTTTGTGGCCTAGAAAAAGAAAAGATTATCGGCTTGCGTGGTAGATAGATTTTGCAAAATGTTCAGGGGTATAGTCCCCATTTACGTGACGTTTTGCATTTTCGGAAAGCCGGAAACGACGCTCCGGATTAGTAATCAAAATTCTGACCATGGATTCAGCTGCGTCCAAATCACCCTCTCTAAACACAAATCCCGTTTCGTTGGGTAAAACCAAATCGTGGGCTGCTCCGCATTTCTCTGTCACGACCGCAGGTATTCCGGAAGCCATCGCTTCATTTACAACGAGGCCCCAAGTCTCATACTCGGAAGGGACGAAAAGCATATCTGCAACATGGTAGTACTCTTTGGTCTGTTCTTGGTTTTTAAAACCTACAAGATGGCAATTTTTGAGATTACGGGAAGCTTCCTTCAGATCCGATTCCATCTCGCCACTTCCCACCAAAATTGTATGGACCGACTGGTAGCTTGAGAAACGTTCGTGGAGTTGCAAAACATCCTTGGGCCGCTTGCGCGAAAAAAGTCGCCCCACATACAAAATGACAAAAGCATCCGGTGGAATTCCTAACTCTTCTCGAACGGATTCTCGGATTTTTTTCGAGTCTTCTTTCGAAAGTTTGAAAAAGTCATTGTCAACGCAGTAATGCGCTTGAGTAATTTTTTCAGCAGGAACATTCCACGAACGATAAAATTTCCAATTCTTTTTTCCGATCGAAATAAATTGCGAAACGCCACCAAAGAAATAGCGTGTCACCGCTTCTTTGACGTAACGTCGCCACGAAGTAATCTCGCCTCTCGAATAGGTTTCACCCACAAATATCAGAGGAACTTTCAGTCGCTGACTAATGAGTCTCAACATCCAGTGTTCGGGAAGATAGTATCCAAAAATCAAAATCGCGCGCGGTTTTTCTTTTTCGACCACTTCTTTTAAAAGTGAGTAACGTCTCAGCCATCCCAGCTGAGAGAGATATAAAATTTCGTTAATAAAACCTGTTTCTAAAGGTACCCCGAAATTATTTTGAGAGGATTTACCCACTTCATGAAACCAAAACTTCGACGAATCAAATTCAGAGTTGAAGAAATAGACTTTAAGGGTGTGGTCAATCTTTGCTAACTGTCGGAAGACCGGGCTTCGGTATTGAATCGGGTGAGTGTCAAAAACTAACAACGGTTGGGTACTCAGATTGGGTTTCTGGGCTCGGTTGAACATGGGGGTTTTAATATTGTATCGAAAACAAAGACGTTCGGGCGAATTTTTCGTGGACGGGCATGGACTTTTTAAAATCTGGATTGTAGAGTGGACGCTATGCATCCTATGGAAACTGCGAATTATATTTTGATTCTACTAGGTATCGCGCTCATTATTTCGGGCCCGGTCATTACGTATAAAACCATCCAAGGTCTGAAGCTGGCCAGAAAAGAAGATCCCAAGGCCAGTTTACACCCCTTCAGCAACGGGCTGAACTTTGTCATCGCATTTCTGTTTTTTGTCGCAGGGGTTTTGTTTGTCTTAAATAATCTTAAAGGTAATCCACTGACCAACGCTTAAAATTCGAATCGCATTCCGAATCGAAAAGCGGAATAAGCCAAGTTTACTGCGGTCGTTTTATTCATCGGGTCCGAATTCAGATATTCCGCGATGAGATACGTACCATTGACTCCAAATCGACTATCAAACTCTCTTCCTGCTTTAGGTTCAATCGAGTTCAAGCAAAATTCTCCCCCGACCGCCATGTCAATTCCATAGGCCATTTGAAACGAATCCGCCCCATCGATAGATTGACGCACCCAGCTCGCGCTTCCTCCCAACTTAATGAAAGGAACTAAGGGTTGGTTTTTGAAGTAATCAAAACGATAGCTCAGAAAAAGCGAAGAAGGCACAACTGAAAGTGAAACGGTTTTTTCCTCAGAATCTTGAACAATTTTGCCATCGGAGATCATTGCGTAACCACTGGAGATCCCCACCCCGAGTTTTCCAATTCGATTTCCAAACGGAAGCCATTCGAGGGAAATCTGGGCGGCTTTTCCCGTCATCGAAGAAATTCCCGACTTGCCCGCGCTATCCACCGCATAAGAATATTGTTTATAGACCGGTGCGTAATATTCTAAGTCCAATCCGAAGGTGAGAGGCGATTCGTAACGGGCTTTTGAATTTTCTTCGGTCGATGCGTCAGGAGCTGCAAAACTCGGGAACGCCATCGCAACAAGTCCAATTATTATCAATATTTGTATACGCATCGATTCCCCTCGGGTTTCTAGTTTTTCTTTGGGTGAGAAAAACCAATTTAGCATTTTTTTAGTTCTCTTATCTACACCATTATACAGCGCTCGACAAAGAGGTCCCAACCCTGTAAAAATTGTTCAATAAATCAATGATTTCCGGTCAATGCTGTAGAAGCATTCCGGCCCTTAACAATACCGGATTGAAAGGCAGAAAGAAATGCCCGTTTGGCTCACATTTTTTGGCGCGTTGTTTGGAGTACTCGCATTTTTTGGAGGACTTTATTTTTTAATTACGACTGTTGTCGAAGGGTGGCGCGCAAAAGCCGCTCCGCGTTTTGGAATTGCAAAAGGCAACGGGAGCAACGTCTTAAACGTCTGGGTGAAATGGGATCCCAAACAGTTTGCAATTGAAGTGTACCGATTGCGATTTCAACATTTAAGTCCGTTTGATGAATTGAAAGAAGGAACCTTCACTGTCACGTTTGAAACGCCTCAAAAAGAATCGTTTGTGCAACCGGTGGAGTTGCCAGCCAGTTTCAGCGCGAAATTTAGCGCCACTGCAAATCCGAGAAATCTTTTTACGGCCGAATTCAAAACGGTTGAAGAGATGACCGTGCAAAAAGAATATCGCGCGGGCTTTGTTCGAAAAGTTTTAAACGGCTTGTCGGTTCGTATGCCTCACATTGCGAAGATCTTGCCCCTCGCAAAAGAAGATCCGGCAACGATTTTGACATTAGATCATTCTGAAGTTGAAACATGGCGTGGAAGACTTAAAAATTTAGAAGCCGCTGCAAAAGCGAAAGCGGCAAAAGCCGCCGCTGCAAAACCTGCAGCACCCGCTCCGGCGAAACCCGCGACCCCTGCACCTGCACCTGCGGCTGCGACGCCTGCTGCTCCCGCCACTCCGGCTGCAGCAGCACCGGCAACACCTGCTCCCGCGGCAGCGAAACCTGCACCTGAAGCTGCTCCTGCAAAACCGGTTGAAGCAACGCCCGCTCCGGCAGCGAAAGCAACTCCCGTAGCTCCTCCGGCACCTGCCGCAAAACCGCAAGCACCCGTTGAGCCGCAAGATGTTCCTCCAACGCCAAAAGCAGCTGCGTCGACTCCTGAAAAAACTGCAGACGCAGCGCCAGTGCCAGCGAGCGCGGCACCTGTGAAATCTGTGAGAGACGTTGTCTCTGCGAATAATAAGAAACAGGTCGAAAAACCTTAAACGGAGAAGCAATGGACATGAGTAAAGATCAAGATTTTAAAGTGACTGACAAACGTGCTTCCTCAGGAGCAACGGATGCGACTTCTCAAGGAGAAGGTTTTGTCATGAAAGAAGGCAAAGAAGAGTTAAGTGCCCCGCCCCAACAAATTGATTTTGGGACCCTCGTATTTTCTTTCGCAACTTCTGCTTTGATCAATATGGGTTTATCTCCGGATCCCAATACGTCGAAGACCGTAAAAAATCTCGATTTTGCAAAACAGAATATTGATATTCTCGAAGTGCTTCAGAAAAAAACCAAAGGGAATTTAACGGCTGAAGAAAACCAGCTCATGGAAAATTTGCTGGCTGAGGTGCGATTGAAATTCGTCGAGGTCTCGAAAAAAGGCTAGTTACCTTTTAAGAAGTAATACCACTAAAGACGCTGCCGAAAGCAGAATCGAGATTCCACCAAAATAGAGTGGCAAATCGGACCGAGTCGAGCGACTAATCACGATCGTATCGTGTGCCGCTACTTTTTCGGACAAGCCGATTTTAAAGAGATCGACATCTCTTTCACTTTCAGATTTTCTGCGCAACGTGACTGTCGGCATTGAAGCGGTGGACGTGGGTCCTCCCGAGGAACTCACTGCTTCCGCGATGCTGCTACCCAGCGGAACGAAGTGTACGCCAGGTTCTTTAACTTCACCCCACACATGAACTGGAACCAAGAGCTTTGCATCCGGGATACTTGAGAAATATTCAGAACTAGACTTTGAAATAAGCCCAGGAGGTTGAATCTGAGTGTTTTCGAGATTCAAAGACAACGGACTTTTCTTCTTCGGTACCGTTAACTTTACTTCCGACCCGTCGCCAGAGGTGTCGGCAAGTAAAGGTGAAATGACTGTCATTGACGAAAGCGTGAAAACCAAAAAGCTACGCAAAAGAAAGAAAGCTCCGTTGGGGCCGTATTTAATTTTGCTAAGCGTTTTCATTTGGTTATGCCGCTTTCTTTCTGTTCGACGTACCGACAAGATTTAACCAATCAGGATGAGCCAAATACCATTGGACGGTTTTCTTAAGCGACTGTTCCAATGTTTTTGGGAACTCAAAACCCATTTCACTCAATTTTGACCCATCAAGTGCGTACCGTAAGTCGTGACCAGGGCGCGACGAATGAAAATCGACAAGCTCATAATTGAGCGGTTTTCCAACTGCTTTCGCGATAATTTGAGCCAATTCGAGGTTGTTCAATTCTTTTTCGCCAACGATATTGTATTTTTCGCCGGCTGTTCCCTTTTCAAGTAAAAACAAAATCGCTTGCGCGACGTTTCTGGCGTGAATATAGAATCGGCTGCCCGGATTTTTCTTCTTCGCATCTGAATGAATGGAAATTTTTCTGCCCTCTTCTACAGCTCCAATGACAAGCGGAATGAACTTCTCCGCGTGCTGTCTTTCGCCAAACACATTCATACAGTGGGTGATGAAAACGGGAACTTTAAAGGTGTTGTGGTAAGCCAAACAAAGCTCTTCGCCACCCGCTTTCGTCGCGGAGTAAGGATTGCCAGAGTTATAGCGATCCCACTCTCGATAGGCGACCCCTTTAGGAGCAGGTCCGAAAACTTCATCTGTACTGAAGTAAACAAACTTCTCTAAATTTTTTAAAGTTCTCGCATAGTCCAACAAGTTGCAGGTTGCGACCACGTTGTCCATCACAAAATCCATCGGATTTGTGATCGAGCGATCCACATGAGTTCCTGCGGCGAGATGGAGAACGAAATCAATATGCCCGATTTTTTTGGCGAGAAGCTCATTTACGGGGGCTTTTAAGTCATGCCAGACGAACTGAATTCGGTGTTTCTCTTTTTCCCAAATTTCAATCTCGGTCAGTCTATGGAGGGAGCCTGAGAAATCAAGACGATCCATACCAACGATTTCCCAGTCGGTATTCTTGAGGATAGATTCACCAATATGGTGTCCGATAAAACCTGCTAGACCTGTCAGTAATACTCTCTTTTTTTTCATGTGAATCAATATCCTCCACTGTTTACTTCGGCGGAAGTGCTAGGTGGGTGAAGAAGTAAAGTATGGAGATTTTTTCATGATCTAACACAAACGAATTTATGTTTTCGAACAGGTGATAGTAAATCACTGCAAGGAAAAAACTGTCCCATTAAACTCAATTCCGCCACTTCGAAAAATCCGTCCAATAGGCCGCCGCAGGAAGTTCTAACGCGATATATTAAAGATATTTGATTTTTTCCAAGTTTTTACCGATAAGCAGTTGTAATGTGGAGTTCAGACTCAAATCAAGATCGACTTTTGTCCTACGTGCGCAATGCACTAGTCAGCAATTGGAAAAGGGCATTAATCCTTTTTTCGGTAGGCTTTGTCATGGTTGTGCTTTGGGTGAGATTCAGTCCGATTCAGTATTTACCCAAAACAACGTATTTTGCACAAGCATCGAAATCTCCACGTTTGGACAGTGCCGCTCTCACAGGTGCGATGCCGGAGTTGGAACGTTCTGTCATTATCATGACTCAAAAGCAACTCGTTCAGTCGTTTCCAATTTACGAATCTGTTAAAAAGGAAATCTTAGATAAATTACGACAACAAGACGACGCGGAAAGTTCAGGACCTAAATCCAGTACTATCTTCGACAAAATCTTTTACGGCGAAAAGTATTTAAGCGGAAGAGACAAGTGGCGCGACGCAAACTATCTCGCATTCAAAAGGCAAGTTTTCTTCGAGCAAGACCTCGCCTCGAGCACATTCACGATTGGATACTCGGATTCAGATCCGGATAGGGCCCTCGCGGTGACGAAGGTGCTCGGATCATCTCTAATGAAATTAAACGATGACATCATTGATAAGAAGAGACGAAATCTTATCGAGAATCTCGAAAGCCAAATCAAAGTGACGAACAAACTCCTAATTGAGGCTCAACAAGAAGTTGCTAAGTTTGAAGTCGAAAACAGTTTCCCCAGCAGCTTAGACATGGCAGCGACCACTTACAAAGACCTCATCACTGCAAAAAATGCATTTTTGTCGGCTGAGTTGGACGAACAGGCAAATCGCGCAGGTCTTGCCAAAGTGTACGCCATTCAAAAACAAATCACCGAATACGTAAAATCACATTTGAGATTGGGAAGCGAAATTGAAGTTTCTAAATTGATGCAGGAGTTGCAAGTTCGGATGGCTGCGTTGGGCGGAGAAGATGAAACCGTCGAAAAGTTAAAACAGAAACTCGATTCGGCCCTCAATTCCAGCATTCCGTTTTCCAACGAATCGACTGAAAAAGTAATTGGAGAATTGAAAAAAACTCAGACCACTATGGAAACGAATCTAGCCTCCATTCTAAAGAGGAAAGAAGTTGCTGAAAAGTATTATAAAGAGCTCAGCACCAAAATGTCTGAGATCCCAAAACTGACAGCCCAGGTTGCAGAACTTGTTTTCAAAAAAGAACAGAGAAAAAGCTTGCTAAGCTCTCTCAATCAGCGTTATCTCGCCGCTTCGGTTCAAGAATCCGGTTCGGATATGAATCAGTTTGTTCAGACAGATGAACCCATGATTACAGACGCCTCCGTTCAATCCAATAAAGGAAAGTCTCTTGCCTATGGAAGCGTGCTCTGCATTTTTGCAGTTTTATTTATCTGCGTTGGAACCCCTTTTATTAAAGGAACCATCTTCACAAAGTATGACCTAGGAAAATTGAACATTCCAAATCACCGATGTGTCGGGACCATCCCGTATTTCCCAAACTTGAAATTAAATAATGTTATCCGAACTTTTGTCAGTAGTGAGGTCATTTCTCGAACTTCATTGGCGATCAAGTCCGTTTTATTTCCTCAATCAAATCTTCAATCCCAGGTAATGCTCTTCACGAGTGCCGCAGATAAAGGTGGTAAATCCATCTCTACCCTCGCAATTAGTTTAAGTTTAAGACGTTCCGGCCTCTCGGTTGTAGCCATCGATTGCGACTACCGTGCGTCTCATTCAAATTTAATCGAATACACAACCTTATCGAAAGAAGCACCTAACGAAATTCACCCCTGGGCGACGATGCAAGACTTATTGAAGGCATGCCAGACTTCCGCGATTACGGAATTTAAAAATACCTTAAATATGGTGCGTCCACTTCCTTCCGATACTGAAGATAAAAACGCGGCCCAGTATTTAGCCCATCAACTTAAAACAGAAATTGCTGAACTAAAAAAATCATTCGACGTCATTATCCTCGATGGCCCTCCGGCTTTTTTCACAGATAGCGCCGTTTTGGGTGAACACGCAGACGCTTTGGTCATTTGCTGCCCAGAAGGCAAAACAACCCGTGCCGAAGTGGAACATATCGCAAATGAAGTCGCTAGTGGCCGAGTGAAAGCCAATTTCTCAGTGTGCACCATGATTACCCAAGCCAAACTGAAAGAAAACAGTCACGCACAGAGCCAAGCCAATATTTATCAGTACCGAAATCGAAAAGACCGCCTATCCGCGTAAACGTGAATTCATGGTAAAATTTCAATACCATGAAACCACCCCGCTCTCTGACGATCGTAGTCGATCTGGATGACACCTTGATTCAATATTCTGAAAGCGAAGGTCTCTCGCCTATCCCGGGTGCCGCCCAAGCCTTGAAGGAACTGCGAAGCCAGGGACACCGGATTGTTATCTACACCTGCCGGTTTTATATCGCGCGTACCAAAGGAAAACTAAAAGAAGAATCCTTATTCGTGATGCAGCTCCTAAATGATTTTGGAATCGAATTCGATGAACTTCACTTAGAAGATAAACCCATTGCAGACTACTACATCGACGACCGTGCGATCCAGTTTAAAGGAAATTGGCAAGAAACTCTCGAAGCCGTTAAACCCAGAGACTAGTTTTATAAAGTGTAAGTATTTTTGACTTCCGAAACCGTGAAGGGGCGAAACCCTTGAGTTAACAAAGCTCCAACCCCCATCAGCAAAAACGAATTTGGCATATTATTGAGGAGATTGTCGACGGCGTACGCCGCGCCGATAAACATCAAGGTGACCACTGGAATATTGTCTCGTAACGCCCAGGTTTTTGGGGGAAAACGTCGAAAGGCAACTAGAACCGGTATAAGAGTTGCCAGCGTGATACTGACCAGACCAATATAACCATTCACTCCGAAAGCAATACCCCACAAACCATCAAAAATAGTCAGCTTGGAAGTCGCTGGATTGATTACCGCAGCCCTTCCCCATCCCCCCCATCCCAAAAAGGGACGTGCCCACGCGTGAAAGACAATTAAATTCTCGTTCATGATCCGAAATGCGAGCGATTCTGCTCTCTCTTCGCCAAACAATTGCACACTCATTTTTACTAAGTTTTCGGCACTCCAAAGGCCGGTGCTACGGGTGCCAATGTAGAGAGGCGGAATCCAAATAAGCAGTTTGAGAATTTTCGCATTCGCTCGCTTCACTCCGAGATAAATCCCCATAGCACAAAACAGAAAAAGGACTATTGCGCCGGTGGATTTACAAAGGAAAAACGTGAAAATCAAAACCCAAGCCCAAATCACAAATGACTTCGCGAGTTTCGTATCTCCTTTTGGAAAAATCAAGTGAGTAAATCCTGATAGCGAGGCTGCCAGCATCCAGAGCGCCACCGCCAATCCATGTTGCATAAAAACCGTGGGGCGGAATCCACCCATTCTAAGCGTTTGTCCAAAACCATGCTGATGATATCCGTAAACAAAATTGTGTAGCTGAGGGCTAAACCGAATCTCAATTAGACATAGAGGAACGTAGATTAATCCTCCCAAAAAAAGATATTTTTCATATAGTACGATGTCGTCCAATCCCGTGAAAACGATACGCCCTGCCCAATACGGAACACCCCATTCAAAAAAGCGTGTAAAACAAGCCGAAAGTCCATCCAGAAAACCGAGATCATTTGAAATAGAAGTGGCTATGGGAATAAAACACCAAACGATCATTGGCAGGTCTATCCAACGAATGCGCCACTCCGAAATGGATTTTGTAAATTTCCAAATCAAACATAAAAAAGCTGCAAAACCAATCAACGTACTTTTCGAGACAAGGGGGACCCCCTCCATGATTTTGACCGAGGTCATTGGTAAAAACAACGCCCCTAACATCACCGAAATGAGCAAAGCCTTCTTTGGCGGCCATATGAAAAAGAAAAACCCGACAATCGGAGTCCACAAGGTTAGAGCTAGATAATCCACCTTATTATTTTAGCGAACATCTTTCTCGCTGTCTGTTTTTACGCGTTCTTCTAAACTGGCTATTTTCCGCACCGAGTTACACGCACTATTAGGAAGAACCTGGCAAATTTGCTACCCTAAATCTATGACTAGTGTGACGATTGTGATTGTTAATTTCAACACCGCGCAGTTGGTAAAAAACTGCCTTGACTCTTTGGTTCCCGAGGTGGCAAGGCACGGACGATGTAACGTAATCATAGTCGATAATGGCTCAAGTGACGATTCGATCGATCAAATTGAGAAGAAAATTCAAGATGAAAAGTGGAGTTCTTGGATCGTTCAAGTTCAATCTGGAAAAAATCTCGGCTTCGCCGGTGGCAATAATGTCGCCCTCAAAAGTATTTTGACGCTTCCGCAACCCCCGGATTACATCTATCTTCTCAATCCGGACACGCTTTGCTTTGACGGAACCATTACCGAATTATCGGACTTTCTCGACAGACACCCTGATGTTGGGGTCGTCGGTGGCAGAAGTGAGAACCTAGACGGATCAATCCAAGTCTCTGCCTTTAGGTTTCACACGATTGCGAGCGAGTTTGAAACGACTCTCAAATTGGGTCTCATCACCCGATTCCTGAGTCAGAAGTTAGTCCCACTTCCTATCCAAGAAAAAAATCACGAATGCGACTGGGTTTGTGGCTGCACGATGATGTTTAGATTCGACATCTTAAAAGAGATTGGACCGATGGATGAAACCTATTTTCTTTATTACGAGGAGGTCGATTATTGTGTCGCCGCAAAAAAATTGGGTTGGAAAATTTGGCATGTTCCAACGAGTCGGATCATCCATCTCGTCGGTCAAACCACCGGAGTAGGAAAAAAAGACGAAAAACCAAAACGTCGAAGGGCCTACTGGTTCTTTTCTCGAAACTATTTTTTTACAAAAAACTATGGACGACTTTACGCTCTTCTTGCGAACATCGCTTGGATTTCCGGTTACAGTATCTGGCTGATGAGAAAAGCCATTCAGAATAAAAAAGACTCAGATCCGCCTTTTTTCTTAATCGACTTCATAAAATATGCTTTTCAGCCGCTCTGGATTTAATGGACGCTATGAGGTGCGACTCTACTGACACGCATTTTTTCTTAAATCTTCTAGGCTTGTATTCAAAATCTTTAGAACCGCAGCGGACTTGGCTGTAGGGACGTGAATATCTTCATACATTCCCCAGGATCCAGATTTTGATTGGGCTCCTGAAAGATTAAAATACATGAAGAGATCGCCGCCACAGCCATACCAAGCTTTTAAAAACGAATCGACTAGATCTCCCATGGCTTTACTTGTATTCAAAGCAATTTTGGTCTGTAATTCCCATTCTCCGGAGGTGTTCGGCCCTCCCTCATACGCAACATATTTTAATTCATAGTGACTCGCTAAAGTGGGAAAGTTGGCTGTGTAGGGCTTCCCATCCCAATTTTTGATGAGTCGAAATGATTTCTGAGTGAGGCTCTGAACACTGTTTTTTAGCATTTGTTCAAGATCCAACAGAGACACAAAAGGAAGGGATTTCGCACTTCCAGGCACACCAAAGTAAGGTGCACCGGCAATGGCGTAATAAAAGGATTTAGGAGGTCCAAGCTTTTTTTGGGTAAATTCTAGTTGTTTTGCTAGCATAAAGGGATTTGCCAACTGCGAGGCCAAAATAGGACGTACTTTAGAGAAGGTAGGGTCCTTGCCAAAGACACCTTCAAATATTCTAATGATTTCAACTAATCTTTTGGGAACGCGATTCCACTCTTCATGTAAAAGATCAGGAATTTCTTTTTCGCTTCTTAGAATTGAATTGGGAGATTTTGCGTCGATCTCCGCGGCATTTTTGTTTTGGTTATGCGATTTGAATATTGTGTTCCAAATCTCGTTGCTGAGTTCCAGATAAATTTTTGATTCTTGACGTAAATCTTTTCTTAAAAGCAACGCTAAATTTTTTACATAGTTGTCGTCTGCTAAATACGGAACATTAAACCAAATATCCTTCTTTGCCCGGTTTGCAAGTTCAACCACATATTCGATCGCAATTCCTTTGCTACTAGTTTGCAAAGCATCCGTTTTTTGAGCACGTTCTTCCCATTTCTGAGTTTCATTGGAATTCGTACTCAGTAAATCCATAAACCTTAAAACGGGAAAAGGTTCTATGATTTTGAGAAAATCTTTATTAAAAATTTCTTTTGTATTAATCGGATATCCTGGAATCAAGAGCTTTAAATTTTTGACCCTTCCGTTGGTTTTCGTAAAACTCAGCATTAGCTGATTCGCACTCGCCCTCACATCAATCGTGGCGGTAGTTAAATTACTTTTCTTATCCCATTTCTTATCTCTGAGAGTTGCCGAACTTGCCACGAGTTTGACCTCCGCATCTCCGTTAAAAGATAACGAATATTCTCCCTTCATTCCTGGTTGGTTCGTAAAAACAATAACTCCGAAATCTTCCGTGGGCCAACCTTCTGCGCCCAATCTGACCTCCCCTTCCCAGGGTTTTTGAGGGTTGCCGAACTTCCGAGATGATTTGATTAAATCAACAAAAATCAAGCTGCGCGACCAGTCCCGTAAACCTTCGAGATTGATACCTAAAGGAGTGGGCGAAGAAAAAACGACATTAGAAAGTAGAGTCACACATAAATATCCGATTTTATTCATTTTTATCACCTATTTAACTCTCCGCTTCAGGAAAATTCAGCTTATGACGATATGCATTATAAGTATGGCAAGACCCAGTAGAATTAATATTAACAAGTGGGAGAAAAAACGGCTAGCGCTGCTAAAACCACCTTATGATGAATGGGTGGAGCGCGTTATTTTCTATTATCGCGAGGGCTACGTGAATGACGAGCTTCTGGCGGTACTCACTGAAATGACCTTGTGGAAAGCCGAGGCAGATCGAAAACGCCATTACGATCGCGCAAAAAGATTTTTGGATATTGGAATCGCGGCGGTCTTAATTCTACTCTTGTCACCCATCTTAACGATTTGCGCAGTATTGATTAAAATGGAGTCTAAAGGACCCATCTTCTTCAGACAGCTTCGGTCGGGGCTTCACGGTCAACCCTTTTGGATCTTAAAATTTCGTACCATGCCCGTGAATCCTCCTCAAAATTTACGTTACTTAAAGCCCATGGAAAAGCCCTCTCAAAGAGGTATGACAACTCGGATAGGAGAATTTTTGCGAGCTCATAAGCTGGATGAACTTCCTCAACTGTGGAATGTTCTAGTTGGAGATATGTCTTTGGTGGGTCCTCGCCCATTGTCCATGAATGATACCTCTGTCGCCAAGGCTCGTTACTACTCACGCTTTTCAGTTAGGCCCGGAATGACCGGAATGTGGCAAGCCCTGATCGCAAATAACTCCGACGGTGAAAGAAAACTCATCTTCGATACTATTTATATTAAAAAACGTTCTTTCTCACTCGATTTTTATCTGATTTTCAGAACCATCTTCGTCGTATTCCGAGGTGAAAATACGTTTGTGAAACGAAAAAAAATTAACGCCTCCAAAAAAAATGACTAAAATAAATTCAAAAGAACTCGCGGTTGTCGTCATCGGAAGAAATGAAGGATCGCGCTTGCTCAGTTGTTTTGAAAGTCTGAAAGATTACCTTCCGCGGATTGTCTATGTTGACTCAGGCTCAATCGATGAAAGTATAGGCACCGCGCTGCAATACGGGATCACGGTGGTCACTCTCAATAGCGACCTGCCTTTTACGGCTGCCCGAGCGAGAAACGCAGGATTTGCGAAGGTTTTAGAGATCTGGAAAAATGTTCGTTATATCCAATTTATCGACGGAGACTGCGAATTAAACCCTCAGTGGATTCCAAACGCGTTAGAAAACCTAACAAAAGAAACTTCCTTAGGCATCGTTTGTGGTCGTCGACGAGAAAAATATCCTTCAGCATCCCTTTACAATCAATTGTGCGACATCGAATGGGACACACCCGTAGGGTCAACCCAAAGTTGTGGCGGAGATGCATTAGTGAAAGTTGAAGCTTTTGCTAAAGTAAATGGCTTTGACTCAAGTCTCATCGCGGGTGAAGAACCGGAAATGGGGTATCGAATGATACGCCAAGGGTACTCCATCGAGCGGATCCATTGTGAAATGACGCTTCACGACGCGAACATGAAAAGTTTTCACCAATGGATGAAAAGGACAATCCGTTCGGGATACGCTTATGCTAATGGCTATTGGCTGCATCACACAGAACCCGCCCCACTTCACCAAAAACGAAATATCAGTATTTTGTTTTATTCGCTCCTGGTTCCTACTGCCGCTTTAACAATTATCTTTTTAAAAGGCTTTCCTGAAGGAGCCTTATTTTTTTTATTTATTCAGCTGAGTCTAGTTACTAAAGTGTTTCTTTCATCTCGACAGCGAACAAACTCCCGATTTCACCTCTTATGCTATTCTATTTTTGTATCGATCGGAAAATTTTGCGAGGGATTTGGACAGTTGAAATTTCTGTCTCACTTACTCCTGAACAAAAAGGGAACTTTGATAGAATACAAGTAACTCCTTATGAAAGTATTGAAAACACAATCTCCTCAAAGCGGGCCAGCTTCAAACTCAGCTATTTCTACTCTTCCAAAAGGTGATAAAAATCAAAATCCGCCTGAAATCAGTTTTCTAAAATTAATTCTAGAAGACTTCAGAACCCACGAATCTCAATTATTTGAACA
Organism: uncultured Bdellovibrionales bacterium; assembly: GCA_937903155.1. Lineage (GTDB taxonomy): Bacteria > Bdellovibrionota > FAC87 > UBA2466 > UBA2466 > CALCZU01. Next base: position 3,590 of record CALCZU010000103.1, on the reverse strand, counting down.
AGGTTTTTGGGCGATTGCGGTTCATCGATTTGGGAACTGGAGAATGGGATTCAGATGGAAAATTATCAGAGCCCCTTTGACCGCCGCTTACAGGTGCGCATTTAAAATCGTAGAATGGACTTGTGGAATTACGTTACCTTACACGACGTCCGTTGGGCGTAGAGTGCGGATCTGGCATCACAGCGGAATCATTTTATCTGCTAGAAGCATTGGTAACGACTGTCATATTCGACAAAATACGACGTTCGGTGTGGCAAGACGTAATCAGAATGAAGAAATTCCAATCATTGAAGACAGGGTAGACATAGGAGTGGGCGTTTGCATTCTCGGGGGTGTTCGGATTGGCCACGACAGCGTCATCGGTGCACAATCCGTGGTATTAGAAGATATACCCCCCTTTTCAGTCGCGGTAGGTGCTCCTGCGAAAATAGTCAAAAATAAGAGCTTAAGAAATATTCCCAGAATGCCGAAACCATAAGATGGGTGCTCCGCTTTCAAATTATCTGGATTTCCCGGCTGTATCCGCCGCAGCAATCTTATTACTTGAATTGAGTTGGCTTGACTTCGAGGTATCATTTTATAACGGCAGTTTTGCAAAAGCGATTCGGGGAAGTCTCTTCAATCTCTTGATTGCTGTAGCCATCACTAAATTAGTTGGGAACTCTCATCTCGTTTTAGTTTCTTTTTCCGTTATTCAAATCGGGATTTTAGTTGGAACCCTTACTTTTAAAAGATGGTACAGAATTTTTCCAAGCCTAAATCTGATTACACAGATTAAACTAAAAAACACCACAATTCTTCTCGGCTCTGTCTCTTTTTTTGCGGAACCAAAGATCCTAGCGATGGTGGGATTAAATCTATCTTTTTATTTTGTCAGACTAATGAGTGAAGAGCCTTCCCTGCCTATAACCGATAAACTTCAGTGGGTTTTGAGCGTTTGCGCGGGAGGCGCGTTATACTTATTTTTTCTTCTGCGACGTTTTTCGGTTTTTCAAAACGGCCACACCTATGGAATAGGCCTCAATATCGCTCAACGGGAATTTGGCTTTATAATGGGTTACGCATGGGAATTTTATCAGATAGTCTGGCACTCCCTGAAAACGGGAAACCCACATCACGAACTCCCGACCCCAATCGAAGCGAGTCAATTCGCAGTTTCGATGAGCGATAAAATCTCTCAGGTTTTAGCCGATTCTACCAAATATCAGCACGTGCTTTGCTTTCAATTTGAATCATTAGACTACAGAGCATTAAATGCGAAACACCATGGCAATTTAATCATGCCATTTTTAAGCAGTCATTTAGCAAAATTTTGTGTTCCTATGAAAATACGGCACGTATCGGGGTCTTCCGATACGGATTTCATCTTTTTGTCTCAGTCACTTCCTAATGCGCCTGTACCGCCTTATCGTCTCACGCCCATGGGACATTCGCCGCTTATCCACGATTTGAAGGAAGCCGGAGTCGAAACAAACTTTTTCCACAATTTTAGAGGAGACTTTTTCTATCGGAGAGAAGGGATAGCCAATTACGGGTTTGACCACGTTTTTTTCTCAGAAGAAATTGCAAATCTTGCGAACACAGGACCCTCCGTCACAGACTCGATATTACTCAAATCTGTCCAACAACATGTCGCCCAGCGATCCAGAATGTCAAAAAGAACTTTTTCCTATGTGATCAACCTTGATTCTCACACGCCTTTCGCCAACAAGTCCTACTTCAAAAACTTCGTTTCCGGTCAGGATGAAACTTCGAAATATCTAAATGCAATTGCGAACATCGACCTTCTATTAAAAAATCTGTATGAGCAGCTCCCCGAAAACACACTTCTATTTATTTTTGGCGATCACGGAGTTCCTATCTCTAAGATTGGCGAGATTGAAATTGACGAAAAAAATACCGACACTGTTCCATTTATCATGGCAGCCAAACCTTCTTTTTTGAAGGGAAATGTCGCCCAAATGAAACAGTTCACAAATGATTCTACGATTGATATCTCTGATGCTGCCCTTCTCCTAAAAAACGTTTGCAAATCAATTCTCTCAACGGACGAAAAAGACGAGGAAATACAAATTAAATTAGCGAAGTAATTAAATTTAGCGACTTAGTTCTGGAAACATGGTTTGTAAAAGCCTATCTAAATTGCATACGACGATTTTGTTGAATGAATCTCCGATATTGAGTGAAATAGACACTTGACTGCAGTCCGCATTGACTCGTTGAAGCTGAAATGGATAACAAAAACTTTCAAAGACCCCAAACGAGATCGGTTTCGAAATTTTCATTACGGAGTACGGTGGAACGCTGGAAAGTAATACGCCGTGAATGAGATAACTATCTTGCAACCCATAGCGCGTTTTCAAATCAAAACCCAGCTTGATGTGACCAATGGAAAATAAGAATGACTCCCCTCCAATTTTTACATTTAGAGGCTGAGACGGAATTCGGATAGGGACGCTGCGACCAATGCCGTCAGCCTGGTTGCTGAGAGTAAGTCCTAAATTTTCAAATCTCTTTTCCTGTAGGTGAAATCGCAAAACTTCACCTTTTTCATGCGACTTTATGAAATCAATGTAATCTCCATCTATTGAAGAGATAGCCGTCCAGTTTTTCTCTTTCAAAGCGAAAGGCGGCGGTTTTTCAACTAGCTCTTCACCAATAATCCAAAAATTGACCACATCCACCGAATCATGTTTCTCGCAGATATGAAAAAGAATGGGACGGACTTTATTTGGCGTACAATCGTAACGAACATTCCCCAGTAAAAATTTTTCATTTGCGCACTCAATCACTCTGCAATCTTCGACAGAGATTAAATTGAAAGCGGCCTTGTTTAGCAAAAACAGTTCATTTACTTGGTTCATGGAAGAATTCTTTGTATTAAAAGTAAAGACTGTGCTTGAGTTCTTTAGTTTATCGATATCCATCATCCGATACATTCGATAGTTCGAAAGTCGTCCCACAAACCTAACGTTGTTATTTTCCCAAGACAGAATGCTGAGATTGTACAAGGTTTGTATATTTGGACTAAACCCTTCTGCCTTCACGCCTAGAAAACTCTTTTTATTGGTTTTCCCATCTTTGCCGTAGATCCTGTAGGAAGAATCTGGATGAATCACGGTCACACATCGTAAAACGATTCTAAGCCAAGAAGTGAAAAGAAACAGCCTTGGAATAACGAGCAGGCTGAATAAAAATTTTACCCTACGAAAAAAACTTAATACTGTTTTTCTAAGCATTTTTAACTAGAATTTTTATAACGTTTTTGGCCGCGGCCAACTGCAGATCGCGTTGAAGCTGGCACTGAAAATTTACCTGTTCGTTTAACAAGCAATATTTATCGACAACACTTTCGTAAAGCTCATAAACTTTTTCCGCTGTGATTGCGTCGGTAGAAACTCCATACTTAGACATACCGATAGACCTCATAAACCTTTCATTTTTTGGATTGTAGCTGAGTGAAATTGTGGGAATACCAAAAGACGAAGCGAGAATATTTGAATGGAGCCTTTGGCCAACCATGATATCGCATCGACTGATTCGTTTAATTGTATCGTCAACGTCGTAGTAATACCGCCATAGGCTGAAAT